>JAEYZJ010000295.1 GCA_023430705.1 Pseudomonadota bacterium
GCAGAAGACCGTCGAGGACCTGACCGCCGCCGCCAAGGGCGCGCAGGGCGGTCGGACGCTCTAGCCTTCCATTCCGATGCACGCCATCGCCCCACGGGGCGGTGGCAAACGCCGGTTCGGCCGCCGCAGGGCGCCGGACAACGGACCGTCATAGCCAACCGACAGATACCCAGGAGAGCACGTGGCAGCGGCAACCGACATTAACGGCCTTCCTCCGAAAGCCGATCGCGCGTTCGGGCTGAAGCTTGTGGCGCCGGCCATGATCATCCTGATCGTGCTGCTGGCCCTGCCCACTATCCTCACGATCGTCTACAGCCTGCACGACGTGCCTGCGAACGGCCGGAACCTGGGTCCGTTCGTCGGCCTCGAGAACTACCAGATCGTCTTCGGCAGCCCCGTGTTCTGGCGCTCGGCGCAGGTGACGCTGACCTTTGCCGTGGGCTTCGTCGTCCTGTCGACCATTGTCGGCCTCGCCATGGCGATGCTGCTCAATCAGAGCTTCATCGGCCGCGGCCTCGCCCGCGCCCTGCTGATCATTCCGTGGGCGACCCCCTGGCTGGTGATCGGCATCCTGTGGAAGTGGTTTGCCGACGGCAGCGTCGGTGGTCTCAACGCCGTGCTGTTGATGCTCGGCTTGACCAGCGACTACATCCCGTTCCTGTCCGACCCGAATACGGCCCTGCCCATCACGGTCCTCGCAGCCGTCTGGCGCCAGGCGAGTTTTGCCGGCATCCTGCTGCTCGCGGGCTTGCAGACCCTGCCCGGGGAACTGCACGAGGCGGCCCAGCTCGACGGTGCCAACTGGTGGCAGCGGTTCACCAACATCACCCTGCCCTGGCTGCGGCCAGTGCTGATCACCGTGACCGTATTCAACCTGATCTACGCTTTCCTGCAGTTCGACGTCGTCTTCGCCATGACCCAGGGCGGGCCCGGCGACGCGACCCAGGTCCTCAGCGTCCTCATCTATCGGCAGCTGTTCGTGAACACCAATATCGGGCTTGGCTCCGCGCTTGCCGTGATCCTCGGCCTCGTCGCGCTGGTCGGCGGCCTCGTGATCGTCAAGCTCTTCTATCGCCAGGAGAAGATGTGATGGCCAGCTACGGCGCCACCCGCGGCACTCGCCGCAGTCTGCCCGCGACCATCGGCCTTTATGCCGGGGTCCTGATCTTCGCAATCTGGATCCTGCTGCCGGTCTGGTACCTCGTAGTCTCGAGCCTGATCACGCCCACTCAGCTCGGCGTCAAGCCGTTCCCGATGCTGCCCTCGAGCATCACTTTCGACAACTACACCTCCGTGCTGTTCGGCAACACGGGCGGCAAGGGCGTCGGCAGCACCGACATGGGAACCCGGCTCGTGCCTGCCATCGGGCAGAGCCTTTTCGTCAGTTCGTGCCTCGTGGTGCTCAACCTGCTGATCGCCGGCGCCGCCGCCTACGGCCTGTCGCGCTACCCCTTCCGCGGCGCCCGCGCCTTCGAGCTGTCGGTGATCGCGACCCGCATCGTGCCGGCCATAGCCATCATCGGGCCGTTCTTCGTCGCCTTCCGCGTGATGGGCGTGCTCAACTCGCCCTGGGCGCTGATCATCAGCTACAACGTCTTCACGCTGCCGCTGGCGATCATGATCCTCAAGAACTACTTCGACCAGCTGCCGCGCGAGATCGAGGAAGCCGCCAAGATCGACGGCGCCACGCGCCTTCAGACGCTGTGGATCATCATCGTCCCGATCGCCCGCCCCGGCCTCGTCGCGGCCGGAGTGCTGATCTTCCTCGAAGCCTGGAGCGAGTTCTTCTACGCCCTCGTCCTCACCAACCAGCTGACCGTGCCGCCGCTGCTGGCCGGCTTCCAGTCGGTGCAGCAGTTCAACTGGAATGCGCTCGCCGCAGCGACCGTCATGTCCATGCTGCCCCCCACCGTGCTGGTGCTCTTCTTCCAGCGCCACGTCGTCGGCGCACTCACCGCAGGTGTCGGCAAATGACCAGAACCATCAGGGCCGCCGTCCTCAGCGCGGGCGCGTGGTCGCAGTCAAGCCACCTGCCGGCCCTCAAGGCCGACCCGCGTGTGGAGCTCGTCGCCATCTCGAGCCCCAATGCCGATATGGCCGCGAGCCTCGGCGCACAGTTCGAAGTCCCCTGTTTCGGCGACTGGCGTGAGGCGCTCGCCACAGGTCCCGACATCGTCGTGGTGTCGAGCCCGCCCGTTGCGCACGAGGAGCAGGTGATCGCGGCGCTCGAAGCCGGCGCCCACGTGCTTGTCGAAAAGCCCTTCGCCCTGAGCGCCGGGCCTGCCCGCCGCATGCGCGACACCGCGGAGCGACTGGGCAAGGCGCTGCTCGTGGGCTTCGGCTGGCCGGCGGCGCCGATCTTCTCGCTGAGCCGCAGCCTGATCGAGGCGGGCGAGATCGGCGCGATCGAGCACATGACCATGCACCTCGCCGTCAATACCCGGGCCCTGCTCTCGGGTGGGACGGACGGCGGCTGGGGCGGCAAGTCCCAGTCGGACACTTCGACTTATACGAACAAGGCCATCTCGGGCGGCGGTTCCGCGGCCGTGACCATGTCGCACCAACTGGGTATGGTGGAATGGCTGGTGGGCGAACCGATCGTCGCACTCAACGCCAGCACTTTCCCGCCGGCGAGCGATATCGACCTCCATACCACCGTCAACGCGGAGTTCGCCGGGGGAGGTTCGGCCGCCCTCAGCGCCGCCTCGACCCACCCCTATCTGGCGCGGCCGCAGTGGCATTTCGCCCTCTACGGCAGCAACGGGCAGCTCTGGGCGGATTCGGTCGAAGATACGCTCCGCCTCGTGCGCGCCGACGGCGAAGTGATCGAGTACGGCCATCCGGAGGCCTCGGGACTCTATGATGCCGGCGCTCCGACCAAGGCCCTGATAGAATGCGCCTTCGGGGCCCCGCCTCCCGCCGGCCTGACGGCACGGCTCGCGGCGCACGTCGTCGCGGTCACTGACGCCATCTACCTCAGTTCCAAGAACAACCAGAGACTTCAAGTCCAGGATCTATGAGCACCTCCACACTGTTTACCGGCGGCCTGGTCGTCGACGGCCTGGGCAACCCGGCGGCACGTGGTGACGTGCTGGTGATCGGCGATCGCATCGCCGGCATCTACAAGGGGACGAAAAAGCCCCGTGCCGACCGCATCGTCGACATCGAAGGGCTGTGCATTGCCCCCGGCTTCATCGACATGCACACGCACTCGGACCTGCAGGTACTGGTGAACCCGGACCACACCAGCAAGCTCAGACAGGGCGTCACCACCGAGGTCCTCGGCCAGGACGGCCTCAGCTACGCTCCGATCGACGATGCGACGCTCATCGAGATGCGCAGCCAGATCAAGGGCTGGAACGACGATCCGCCGGGCTTCGACTGGAACTGGCGGAGCGTCGCCGAATACCTGCGCCGGCTCGACGGAAATGTCGCCGTGAACTGCGCCTACCTGGTCCCGCACGGCAACCTGCGCATGCTGGTGATGGGCAATGCCCCGCGCCTCGCGGCCCCGGATGAACTCGAGCAGATGAAGGCCCTGCTCCGCCAAGCGCTGGAGGAAGGGGGCGTCGGCCTCTCCACCGGCCTGACCTACGTGCCGGCCATGTACTCGGACACCGACGAACTGGTGGCGCTCTGCGAGGTCGTTGCGGAGTATGGCGGCTTCTATTGCCCGCACCATCGCAACTATGGCGCAGACGCCCTCGGTGGCTACGCCGAGTGCTTCGAGATCGCCCGCCGTTCCGGCGTGGCGCTGCACCTTGCGCACACGCACCTGAGCTTCGAGCCCAATCGTGGCAAGCTGCCGCTGCTGCTCAAGATGTTCGACGACGCCATCGCCGAGGGCATCGACCTGAGTTTCGACGCCTATCCCTATCTCGCCGGCATGACCACGCTGCTCTCCCAGCTTCCGAGCTGGGCGCTGTCGGGGACTGGTGAAGAGCAGATGGGCCGGCTGCGCGACCCCGAGACGCGCAAGCGCATCATCGAGGCGCTAGACGTGACGGGTTCGGACGGGCACCAGGGCCTAACCGTCAACTGGGCGAACGTCCACCTCGCCGGTCTGCCTGGAGCTCCCGAGATGGAGTGGATGATGGAAGGCAACCTCGCCGAGGCGGCGCGGAAGCTCAACACCTCTCCCGCCGAACTCGCCCTCGATGTCCTGATCGCCACCGAGCGCGCGGCGCCCTGCGTGTTCTTCATCGGTCACGAAGAACATGTCCGCAGCCTGATGCAGCGCGACGAGCACACGGTGGGCAGCGACGGCATCCTCGTCGGCGATCGTCCGCACCCGCGGTCGTGGGGCACCTTCCCGCGCATGCTCGAAACCTATGTCCGGGAGGAAAAGGTGCTGACGCTGGAGGAGTGCGTTCGGCACATGACCAGTTCTGCCGCCGATCGCCTGCGTGTCACCGACCGTGGCCGCATCGTTGCCGGCGCCAAGGCCGACCTCGTCGTCTTCGACAAGGACAACATCAAGGCCAACGCCACCTACGAGAACCCGCGCCAGGCCGCCACCGGCATCGTGCATGTCCTCGTCAACGGCCAGTTCGCAGTCGAGAACAACCACGTCACCGGCAATCGCGCCGGCCGGACGCTGACCCTGGGAGCCTGAACATGAGCGCCACTGCAATTTCAATCGCACGAGATGCAGCCGGTTCGAGCTGGGCGGAACTGCCGGTCCCGACTCCAGGCCTTGCGCTCGACCTTGCGGTCCTCGACCACAACCTCGACGAAATGGCCTCGATCGCTCGATCCGCCGGGGTTGAACTCTTCCCTCACGCCAAAACCCACCGCATGGCCGCCGTCGGAGTTCGGCAGGTGGAGCGCGGGGCCGACGGCCTCTGCGTCGCCAAGCTTGGTGAAGCCGAGGCCTTCGCCGAAGCCGGTGTAGGGCGCCTGTTCGTCGCCAACCCGATCTACGGCAAGGACAAGGCAGAACGCGCGCTCGCCCTGTCGCGGAAGGTTGACCTGGTGCTGGCCACCGACAGCGAAGCGGGAGCCGCCAGCATCGGAGAGACCTTTGCCGCCGCCGGCGCCACCGCGCGCGTGATGCTGGCGATCGACTACGGCCTCGGCCGCGAGGGCGTCTCGGCCGACAAGGCGCCTGAGATCGCCGTCGCCATCCATGCCGTCCCAGGCATCGAGCTCGTCGGCATCTACACCCACGAGGGCACGACCTACGGCGCCAAGGACCAATCGGACCTCGCCGGTCGCGCACGCGCCGCGGGCGAGTTCATGGTCGGCGTCGCGCAATCTATCCGGGCCCGAGGCGTAGCGCTGCCCATCGTGTCGCTGGGCGCTTCGGCTTCGGCGCGCGAAGTCGCCCACGTGCCTGGCGTCACCCAAATCCGTCCCGGCATCTATGCGTTCAACGATGTAGGGCAGATCGCGCTCGGCAATGCCAGCCTCGGGACCACCGCCATCCGCGTCATCGCGACGGTCGTCAGTCACCCCGACCCTGATCGGGCCTGCATCGACGCCGGCTCGAAGGCCCTCAGCACCGATCTCGTGCCCGCGTCAGCCCACCGCGACAATTTCCCGGGCATGGGGTTGATCGTCAACGCGCCGGGCTGGGTGATCGAGCGCATGTCGGAGGAGCACGGCTGGCTGCGCTGGCATGGGGAGGGCCCACCGGTCGCACTGCCTGTGGGTACCCGCCTCGAGATCGTGCCCAACCACGTCTGCATGGCTTTCGCCATGCTACGCCGCGCCAACGTCGTCGAGAACGGCAAGATCGTCGCCCACTGGGAGGGCTTCGGTCCCGGCGCATCCGAGTAGGACGCAGAGGAGGAGAGGATGTCGGATTTCAGGCTCGCTGATGGGCAGTCGCTGCTGGTTGCTTCGCGCGGCGTTTTCGAACTGCACGGGTTGACCCGCTGGGTCCAGGTCGACGGCCGGTGGCGGGGCAAAACCCTTGCGCAGGTCAACCAGCTTTCGGCGCTTGCCCGCCACCCGGCACTCCCGGTCGTGTACGGGACATCCCGGATCGGCATGGAGGGCGCGATCCACGCCTGGCGGGTCGACGGCGACACCGTCACGACCCTCGGGGAGAAATCGAGCGGGGGCGCCGAGCCGTGTCACCTCGTCGTCGCCCCGACCGGCCGGCTGTTGATCGTCACCAACTATACGACCAGTACGCTCGGGCTGCAGCGGCTGGACGCTGACGGCAGCTTCGAGGGTCCGATCGAGCTCCTGAAGCTGAATGGCGGCGGCCCCGAACTCCCCCGACAGGACGACGCCCATCCGCACCAGGCCTTCTTCAACGGCGAGACGCTGGTGGTCATCGACCTCGGCGCCGACCTGGTGCGCGAGTACAGCGTCGATCCGGAAAAGCCCGGTACGGACGCATTGACGCCAGTTCGGACCACATCGGTGCCGGCCAATACGGGGCCACGCCACGCGGTGGTGCTGCCGGACGGTCGCCTCGCCATCAGCGGCGAGCTCGGCTCCAACCTCGTCGTCGGACACCTGGGTGAACCGGCCGAGACCTGGAGCAATGTAAGCAGCACCCGGGTCACCACCCCCGGAAAGACGCGCTGGAGCCGCAACTACCCGGGTGACATCCAGCGCTCGCCCGACGGACGCCATGTCTATTTTGCCAACCGCAGCATCGACACCGTCTCGACCTTCGACGTGAGCGGCGCGGCCCCGATGCTTGTGTCGGAACTGGATACCGAGGCCCAGTGGCCGCAGCACCTGCTGGTGACGGGGGACCACGTCCTTGTGGC
>JAEYZJ010000178.1 GCA_023430705.1 Pseudomonadota bacterium
AGCCGGCCTCAATCGCGATACGCCAGTCATCATGATGTCGGTCGAGCCCATGGGCCGAGAGATCGCCGCCGCCCGTGACGCCGGGGTGACCGAGTTCCTGGGCAAGCCCTTTGCCGCGCGGGACCTCGGCGCCCGGCTTCGTGCCATCCGCACCGCCCCGCGCACCTTCGTCGAGACGGGCGCATACACCGGTCCCGACCGGCGCCGCCGGCGCATCGCGACCCGCCCCGACCGGCGCCGGGGCCCGCCCCTCAGCTAGGCCGTAGACTGCCCGCCACCCTCGCGTCAGGGGCCCGGCTGGAGATCGATCTCCTGCCAGCGGATACAGGCCACGCGGCGTCCGTTCGGCAGCACCTCGAGGGGCGGCACCTTCTCGGCGCACCGCGGCTGCGCGTGGCGGCAGCGCGTGCGGAAGGTGCAGCCCGAGGGCTGGTTGATCGGCGACGGGATTTCCCCCACCAGCCCCTCGATCGTGCGTTGCCGCGCACGCTTGGGGTCGGGGATCGGCACCGCCGTAAGCAGCGCGCGGGTATAGGGGTGCTTGGGATCGTCGTAGAGCTCGTCCCCGTCGGCGAGTTCCACCACCCGGCCCAGGTAAAGCACGAGGATGCGGTCCGACACGTGCCGAACGACGCTGAGGTTGTGCGAGATGAAGATCAGCGTCAGCCCCAGCCGGTCCTTGAGCTCGGAGAGCAGGTTGAGGATCTGCGCCTGGATCGACACGTCGAGCGCCGATACCGGCTCGTCGCAGACGATGAGCTTCGGCTCGCTGATCAGGGCCCGGGCAATGCCGATGCGCTGCGCCTGCCCGCCCGAGAACTCGTGCGGATAGCGGTTGATCATCTCGGGCAGCAGCCCCACCGCTTCCATCGTCCGCAGCACCCGGTCCCGCCGCCCCCTGGCGTCGACCTCGGGCATCAGCGTGCGCAGCGGGTCGGCGATGATCTCGCCCACCGTCATGCGCGGATTCAGCGAGGCGAGCGGATCCTGGAAGATGATCTGCAGGTCCGCGCGCTTCTTGCGCATCTCGGATTCGGGCAGGCGCGAGATGTCCTGGCCCAGCCACAGCACGCGCCCTTCGTCCGGCTTCAGCAGTTGCAGGATGCAGCGGCCCAGCGTCGATTTCCCGCAGCCCGACTCCCCGACGATGCCGAGCGTCTCGCCCCGCTTCACCGAGAAACTTATGTCCTGCAGCGCCCTGAGCTGGAACGGCCTGGCGAACAGCCCCGCCGAGATCGAGAAGTTCTTGTGGAGGTTTTCGACCCTCAGCAGGTCTTCGGTGCGATCCAGCATTATGCCACGTTCTCGTACTTGAGTTCGCCCTGGTACCAGCACGCCTTTTCGCGCACGTCCTCCACGGGCAGGAGCGGTGGACGCTCCTCGAAACAGCGCTCGAAGCGGAAGGCGCAGCGCGGGTGGAAAGCGCAGCCGCGCGGCAGGTGCTCGAGGCTCGGCGGCAGGCCCTGGATCGGGTCCAGCCGCGCCGCCCGCTTGTCGACATTGGGGGTCGAGTGCAGCAGCCCCAGCGTGTAGGGGTGCCGCGGGTCGTAGAACAGGGTGTCCGTCGGCCCCTTCTCGATGCAGCGGCCGCCATACATCACCATCATCCGGTCGGCGACGCCTGCCACCACGCCCAGGTCGTGCGTGATCAGCACCAGCGCCGTGCCGAAATCGTTGGTGAGGTTCTTGAACAGCTCCAGCATCTGCGCCTGCACGGTCACGTCCAGCGCCGTGGTGGGTTCGTCCGCGATCAGCACCTTGGGCCGGCAGAGCAGCGCCATGGCGATCATCACGCGCTGCCGCATGCCGCCCGAAAGCTCGTGCGGATAGGCATTGGCGCGCTTCACCGGCTCGGGGATGCCCACCCGCTCCAGCATCTCGATGACGGCCCGGTGGGCCCTGTCCCTGTCGTAGCCCTGGTGCTGGACCAGCACCTCGCCCAGCTGCGTGCGGACCCTGAGGCTCGGGTTGAGCGAAGTCATCGGGTCCTGGAAGATCATCGCGATATCCTTGCCGCGATGGCGGTCGAGCTCGGCCGGCTTCAGGCCGATGAGGTTGGTGCCCCCCAGCATGGCCCGGCCGGTGACGCGCCCGTTCTTGGCGAGCAGGCCCATGATCGACAGGAAGGCCTGGCTCTTGCCAGAGCCGCTCTCGCCCACGACGGCGAGGGTCTCGCCTTCGGCCAGCGTGAAATCGAGCCCCGAGACCGCCTTTACCGAGGACTCGTGCAGTTCGAAGGTGACGTCGAGGTCGTCGACGATGAGGACATCGGCCATTCTAGCGGTCCTTGGGATCGAGCGCGTCGCGAAGGCCGTCGCCCAGGTAGGTGAAGCAGAGCAGCATCGAGATCAGCACGGCCGCCGGTGCGAGCAGCATCCAGGGCAGCGTCTCGATCACCGGCGCGCCCGCCGAGATGAGCGTGCCGAGCGAGGTCTGCGGCTCCTGCACGCCGAGCCCCAGGTAGGAGAGGAAGCTCTCGGTGATGATGATCTCGGGGATGGTGAGCGTGGCATAGATCACCACCGGCCCGGTGAGGTTGGGCACGATGTGCCGGAAGATGATGGCGAACGGCCCCGCTCCGCCAGCCTTCGCCGCCTCGATGAACTCGCGTTGCTTGAGACTAAGCGTCTGCCCGCGCACGATGCGCGCCATGGTCAGCCATTCGAGGCACCCGATGCCCACAAAGAGCAGCACCGGGGAGCGCCCGAAGATCACCACGAGGATGATGACGAACAGGATGTAGGGCAGCGCATACATGATATCGACGAAGCGCATCATGATCGCGTCGACCTTGCCGCCGAAATACCCCGCGATTGCGCCGTAGGTGATGCCGATCACCACCGACACGAACGTCGCGACGAAGGCCACGATGATCGACATCTGCGTGCCATGCATCACGCGCGCCAGCATGTCGCGGCCGTTGGCGTCGGTGCCGAAGTAGTGGAGCTTCTCGAAGTTCGGCGCCTTGCGGATCGAGCTCCAGTCCACCTTGTCGTAGGGCCAGGGCGCGAGGAGCGGCCCGACGAACGCGAACAGCACGATGGCGACGAGAACGAAGATCGAGACTACCGCGGCCTTGTTGTTCATCAGGCGCCGGATGGCGTCCTGCGTCAGCGAGCGGCCCCTGGGCGCGTTCTGCAGCGCGGTGGCATAGTCGGTGAGAATGGCGTCCTTGCCGGTGATGCCAGCCATCAGCGGTACCTCACCTTGGGATCGAGCCAGGCATAGACGATATCGACGATCAGGTTCAGGGCCAGGATGATGAAGAGGTAGAGGATGGTGGTGCCGAGCACGAGGCCGTAGTCACGGTTGAGCGCCCCGGTGATGAAGTACTTCCCGATCCCGGGCAGCGCGAAGATCTGTTCGACCACCAGCGATCCGGTGAGCAGGTACGACAGCCCCGGCCCCAGATACGAGACCACCGGGATCAGCGCCGGCTTCAGCGCGTGCCGTGCAAGGATGAGCCGTGCCCCGATGCCCTTCGAGCGGGCGGTGCGGACATAGTTGGTGCCCAGCACCTCGATCATCGAGCCGCGGGTCAACCGCGCGATGCGGCCGGCATGCGGCAACGCCAGCACGGTGATGGGAAGGATGAGATGCGGGATGGAGCCGGCCTTGAAGCCGCCCGCCGGGACCCAGTCGAGATAGACCGCAAACACGAGCTGCAGCAGGCTGCCCATCAGGAAGTTGGGCACTACCAGCCCCACCATCGCCACCGCGACCAGCATGTAGTCGGGCCACCGGTTCTGGTTGATGGCGGCCAGCGCGCCGACCACCAGCCCGACCAGAGTCGCGACGATGAAGGCCGAGAAACCGAGCATCAGCGTGAACGGCAGGCCGATGGCCAGCATCTGCGAGACCGAGAAATCGTCGAACACCATCGAGGGTCCGAGGTCGCCCTGCAGCAGCCGGCCAACATAGATGAAGTACTGGTTGATCAGCGGCTGGTCGAGATTGTAGTGCGCCCTCAGGTTCGCCAGCGTGTCCGGCGGCAGCTGCCGGCCGGTGTCGAACGGTCCGCCAGGGGCGAGCCTGAGGATGAAGAAACACAAAGTGACGGCGATCAAGGCAATCGGCAGGGCCGACAGCACGCGCCTCAGCGCATAACCGATCATTACGGTTTGCACCTTTCCTGCTGCGCGTCAGCTGTCCTGGCCGACGCGAAATGAGAACGGCGCGGACATCCCAATGCCCGCGCCGAAACGATCCAGGTGGTGCTTACTCGCTCTTGGTGAGCCAGCGGGTGCGGTGCACGTCCTTGGCGTTGTCCTCGAAGCCCGAGATGTACGGCTTGACCACGTTGTTGGCGAGGTACCAGACCAGCGGGATCGCCGCGAACTCGTCCATGGCGATCTTCTCGGCCTCGGCAAGCATCTTGGCGCGCGCCGCGAGATCCTGCTCGCCGGCGGCCTGGTCCAGCAGCTTGTCCACGGTCTCGTTGGAGTAGCGGCCGTAGTTGTTGCCCCAGTTGATGGTGCCGTCCGACTGCGTCGTGCCGGTCTTCAGGAGCTCGAGCGTGTTGCTGGGATCCGAGTAGTCGTTGAGCCAGCCGGCGCGACCGACGTCGAAGTCACCGGCGCGCAGCGCGTCGTAGTGCACGGGCGTTTCGGCGTTGAACATCTCCGCCTGCACGCCGATCTCCTGCCACATCGCCGAAATCGCGATGGCGAGGTTCTGGTGGTTGTCGTTGGTGTTGTAGCGCAGCTGCAGCTTGAGCGGATTCTCGGGCGTGTAGCCGGCGTCCGCCATCAGCTTCTTGGCTTCTTCCACGCGCTCCTCGTACGACATCTCGATATATTCCGGCAGGTAGGGCGTCACGCCCTCGTAGTTGCCGGTGCCCGGCGGCACCCAGGCATAGGCCGGGAGCTCGCCCGAGCCCCAGATGTCGGGCCCGATGATCTCGCGGTTGATCGCGATCGACATGGCCTTGCGCACGTTGACGTTGTCGAACGGCGCCTTGTCCTGGTTGATCACGTAGTAGTGGATGCCCTGGAACGGCGCGAAGCGGCCCTCGCCCGGCATGGTGTCCGTTACGACCTTCTGCTGGTCGTTC
The DNA here is from genome assembly GCA_023430705.1 of Pseudomonadota bacterium. Lineage (GTDB taxonomy): Bacteria > Pseudomonadota > Alphaproteobacteria > Rhizobiales > Devosiaceae > Devosia_A. Next base: position 5,054 of record JAEYZJ010000178.1, read on the forward strand.
GGCAGGTCGGTGAGGATGTCGTACTCGCCGGCGCGATAGCGGTTGAACGCCGCCGCCAGGTCGTCCTGCGTGTAATAGAAGACCTCGTCGATCTGGACGTTCTCGGCGTCGTAGTAGGTCGGGGACTTCTCGGCGCGGATGTAGTTGCCCGGCACCCACTCCTTGACGATGTAGGGACCGTTGCCGACGATGTTCTCGACACTGGTCCAGGCGTCGCCGACCTTCTCGACCACGTGCTTGGGCACCGGCCAGGCGGTGTAGTGCGTCAGCGCGCCGAGGAAGTACGGCGTCGGTCCCTCGAGCGTGATCTCGAGCGTCTTGTCGTCCAGCGCCTTGACGCCGAAGTCCGGCGAGTCGACCGGCATCGAGCCGTCCACGATCTCGGAACCGCCCTTGATCGGGTACTGCAGGTACGCGTACTCCGAGGCCGTGGCCGGGTTGAACAGGCGTCGGAACGCGAACTCGAAGTCGGCCGCCGTCACCGGCACGCCGTCGCTCCACTGGATGCCGTCGCGCAGCTTGAACGTGTAGACGAGGCCGTCATCCGACACGGTCCAGGACTCGGCCTGGCCGGGGATGGGGTCGGCCTTGGCATCTTCGGCCAGGAGGCCCTCGATGTAGTCGCCGATGACGCGGTTCTGCCAGTCGCCTGATGCCTTGTGCGGATCGAGCGTGCCCGGCTCGGAGCCGTTCATCATGTTGAGCGTGACCGCCAGCGCCGTGCCGCTCATCAGCATGCTCAGCGCGCCTGCGGTCGCGACCGCCTTCAGGACCTGACTTATTTTCATTCTCGTCCCATCTCCTTGAACAAAACGTTTCCTGACGGGCGCGGCGATTAGAATGCCATGCCTCATTGTTGGCCGACTGGTCGAAACCGACGGATTGGGTACGGACCCTAGGGCATCGGCATTTCCGTGACAAGTCGGTGACTGACGTATGCGTCAAGTGTTCGGGGGACGGTGCAATGTAGACGGCCGGAAGTACTGTCAGCCGGCTCGCTCTACCAGTGCCGCGACGCCCATGCCGCCCGCCGTGCACACCGAGATCAGCGCCCTCTGCTTCTGCGTGCCGTGCAGAAGCTTTGCCGTCAGCCCGAGGATGCGCGCGCCCGTGGCGGCGAAGGGATGGCCATAGGCGAGGCTGGAGCCCCTGGTGTTGATCCGCTCCGGATCGATCTCACCCAGCGGCGTGTCGCGTCCCAGCGTCTCGCGGTTGTAGGCCGGGTCGCGCCATGCCTTGAGCGTTGCCAGCACCTGTGCCGCGAACGCCTCGTGGATCTCGAACAGGTCGATGTCGGCGAATCCCAGGTTCGAGCGCCGCAGCATCTCCGACACGGCGATGGTCGGGGCCATCAGCAACCCCTCCCCGCCGGCGAAATCGTTGGCGGCCACCTGCCCCAGCGTCAGGTAGGCCAGCACCGGCAGCCCGCGTGCCCGCGCCCATTCCTCGCTCGCCAGCAGCACCGCCGCCGCCCCGTCGGTGAGGGGCGTCGAGTTCGCTGCCGTCAGTGTGCCGTACCCCGACTGCCGGTCGAAGGCGGGCTTCATCGCCGCCATCTTCTCGAGGCTCGTGTCGGCCCGGACATTGTTGTCCTTGAGTACGCCGGCGAACGGCACGACGAGGTCGTCGTGGAAGCCTTCGTCATAGGCGCGCGCCGCGTTCTGGTGGCTCTTCAGCGCCAGCCGGTCCTGTTCCTCGCGCCCGATACCCCACTGGCGCGCCATCAGTTCGCAGTGCTCGCCCATCGAGAGCCCGGTCCTCGGCTCCTGCGTCGAAGGCGCCACCGGGGCGAGTTCGCCGAAACTGAAGCCGCCGAAGACCCCGGCCTTCTCGCCTGCCGTGCGCGCCCGACTGAGCGCGATCATGCGGCGCTGGAACCTGTCGCCGAACACCACGGGGCTGTCCGACACCGTATCCGACCCCGCCGCAATCGCGCTGTCGATTTCGCCGATGGCAATCTTGGCGCCCAGCGCCAGCGCCGCCTGCAGCGAGGTGCCGCAGGCAATCTGCACATTCGTTCCGGGGGTGCGGGGCGAAAGCCCCGCATCGAGGCTCGCCTCGCGCGCCAGGTTGAAGTCGCGGCTGTGGCTGAGCACGGCCCCCGCCATCACCTCCCCGATCGGCTCGCCGCGAAGGTTGTACTTCTCCACCAGCCCGCCGAGCGCTGCGCCGAGCATGCTCAGGTTGCCCTGCTCCGCATAGCCGGTATGGGCCCGGGCGAAAGGGATCCGGGCCGAGCCGACAATGGCGACCTTGCGCAGTTCTGCCATCAGGCTCTCCCGTCCTTGCGGGCCCTGAGCGGCCCCCCGAGGAACGGCGCGAACCCCGTTCCGTAGATGACGCCGATATCGGCGAGGTCGTCCGACGCGACCACCCCCTCGGCCACCGCGAGCGCCGTCGCGTTGACCAGGGGCTGCACAAGTTCGCGCCCGAGCCCGGCGAGGTCCGGGTGCTCCGGCGCCTCGCCCTTCACCGCCTTGCCGTCGGTCCATGTGTAAAAGCCCTGCCCGGTCTTGCGGCCGAGCTTGTTCTCGGCGATCAGCCGGGCGAACTGGCTGCCCTCGGGCACAGGGTTGCCCAGTTCCTCGGCCACTGATTTGCCGACGTCGAGCCCCACTGTATCCATCAGCTCGATCGGCCCCATGGGCATGCCGAACGCCACCGCCGCGGCATCGATCTGCTCCTTGCTGGCTCCCGCCTCCACCCGTTCCACCGCGCCCAGCATGTAGGGCATCAGAACCCGGTTCACGAGGAAGCCCGGTGCCGACTTCACCACCACCGGTGACTTGCCGATGGCAAGCGCGAAGCTCGCGCCCCGCGCGATATCGGCGTCCGAGTTGAAGCGCGAACGGATCACCTCCACCAGCGGCAGTTGCGCCACCGGGTTGAAGAAATGCAGCCCGATCAGCCGGCCCGGCGCGGTGAGGTTCTCGGCAATCCGCTCGAGCTCGATGGACGACGTGTTGGTGGCAAGGATCGCCCCGGGCCGCGTCCGCAGCTCGGCCTCGGCGAAGATCTTGCGCTTGACCTCAAGGTTCTCGACCACCGCCTCGATCACCACGTCGGCGCGGGAGAGGCCCTTGCCGGTCACGTCGGCCTCGAGCCGCGCCACGGCATTGTCGATCTCGGTCTTCGACTTGAGCCGCTTCCTGAACAGCGACTTCGCCCGTTCGAGCGCGGGCTTGATGCGCTCCATGTCGAGGTCCTGCAACGTCACGCCCATCCCCCGCAGCGCGCACCAGGCGGCGATGTCGCCGCCCATCACTCCCGCGCCGATCACGTGCACGCGCCGGAACACCGGTTTGTCGGCGCCGCGCACCCCCTGCTTCTTCAGCCCTTCCGAAAGGAAGAACACCCGGCGCAGGTTCCTCGACGTATCGGACGCCATCAGCGGGACGAAACGTTCCGCCTCCCCCGCCTTCATCGCCCGCCAGTCGTTGCCATGCGCCTCGAACAGCTCAATCAGCGAGTAGGGCGCGGGATAATGTTCGGGCCGCGCCTTCTTGCCGGCTTCCGCCCGCATCTTCTCGGCGACGTAGCTGCGCACCGGCCCCAGCCCCATCACCCGCCTGGTCATCCCCGCCGGTCGGCTCCTGCGGCCCTGCAGGATGGCCTTCCGCGCTTCCCAGCGCAGCGTGTCGCGGACCCGCACCAGCTTGTCGACCAGCCCCATGCGCCGCGCCTGGCTGGCCCGCAACGGCTTGCCCGCCAGCATGATCTGCATCGCCTCGACCGGCCCGGCCTGCCGGATCGAACGGCCGGTGCCGCCGAAGCCGGGGAAAATCCCGAGGTTTACTTCCGGAAAGCCGATCCGCGTCTTCTCGTCGTTCACCGCCACCCGGTAGTGGCAGGCGAGCGCCAGCTCCAGCCCGCCGCCGAGGCAGAAGCCGTGGATGCCGGCCACCACCGGCACCTTCAGCCCCTCGATCCGGTCGAACAGCGCATGCGCCCGCTCGAGCGCCGCGCGCAGCACGGCCGGGTCGCTCATCTCGTCGAACTCGGTGATGTCGGCGCCGGCGACGAAGCCGCTCTCCTTGCCCGACAGCAGGGCCACGCCCTTGAGGACCCCGGAGGCCGCCATCTCCTCGAGCGCCGTGACGATGCCCGTCAGTTCCGACAGCGTCTCCCGACCCAGCGTGTTCACCGGCGCATCCGGCACGTCGATGGTGAGCCAGCCGATGCCTTCGAAATCGAGCTCGAACGTCCAGGCCCGACTCGGCGGTATCTGCACCTGCGCCGTGGTCTGGGGCAGCTCCTGCGGCGTCGCGTCGAGCGTCACTTCGGCCATCTTCGGCTCCTCGTTGGACGGGCTATTCGGCTGCTTCCTCGACCGTAGGGCGCTCCCGGCTCACCTGCTTCGATCCCAGTTCGTCGGGCTCGAAATCGTCGACCCTGATCACCCGGTCGGTGGCCTGGTCGGCGAGCCGCAGCGTCGCGGCCTCGGCCTCCGTCAGCACGCCCTTCCCGACGGCATCCGAGATCGCGTCGCGGTCGAGCCGGCGCTCGATGACGCCCTTCTTGACCGCTCGCACGAACTTAGTCTCGACCTCGGCCGCGTTCGTCACCTTGATGAGCGCATCCTCGAGCACGCCCGTGATGTCCTTTGGGTCCATCGACACATAGGTTCCCTTGGTCAGCCGATCGCGGAAGGCCCCCGGCTGCAGCACCGCCCGCGCCAGCCTGTAGGTCTCGCGGTCGGAAGCCGGCCGGGCGCGGCGGCCGAGGGGAAACACCAGCAGCCGCATCGCGTTCCGCAGCACCGCGTTGGGGAAGTTGGCGAACACCGCCGCAAAGCTCTCCTCCATCGAGAAGATGAGGTCGCGCGCGATGGCGTCGACCACCGGGCGGTCATCCGCGATGCGTCCCTCGTCCTCGTAGCGCTTCAGCGTTGCCGACAGCAGGTAGAGGTCGGAGAGGATGTCGGCCATCCGCCCGGACAGGCGCTGCTTGCGCTTCAGGTCGCCGCCGAGGAACACCACCGTCCAGTCGCCGACCAGCGCGAAGCTCTGGCTGTAGCGGGCCAGCTGCCTGTACCACCGCGCCATCTTGTGATCGACCGGGCTGGAGGCGAACGCCCCGCCGGTGATGGCGTGGAGCAGGCTCCCCACCGTGTTGCGCGCCATGTAGCTGACATGCCCGCAGAACGCCTTGTCGAAGGCGGCGAGGCCGGCCTTGCGGTCCTTGTCCTGGGCCGCCGAGATTTCCGCATACAGATAGGGATGCGCCCGCAGCGCGCCCTGCGCGAAGGTGATCAGCGTGCGCGTCAGGATGTTCGCGCCCTCGACCGTGATCGCCACCGGCGTCGTCGCATAGCCCGAGAACAGGTAGTTGCTCGGCCCGTCCTGCACCGCCCGTCCGCCATGGATGTCCATGGCATCGTTGAAGGCCTGCCGCATCGCCTCGGTCGTGCGGTACTTGAGCAGCGCCGACAGCACCGACGGCCGCTGCCCTTCGTCGACCATCGACGCGGTGAGCGCCCGCGAGGCCTCGTAAAGATACGACCAGCGCACCATCCGGCTCAGCGGCTCGGCCACCCCCTCCATCAGCCCGACGGGAATCCCGAACTGTCGACGAATCCGCGCATAGGCCGAGCTGACGCGCAGCGCGTACTTGATCGACACCGTGCCGATCGCCGGCAGCGAGATGGCACGTCCCGTGGCAAGGCATTCCATCAGCATGCGCCAGCCCTGCCCGACATACTCGCGGCCGCCGATCAGGTAGTCGATCGGGATGAAGACGTTGCGGCCCTGCGTCGGCCCGTTCATGAAGGCGGAGCGCGACGGATAGTGCCGGCGCCCGATGCTTACGCCCGGATGGTTCGCGGGGACCAGCGCCAGCGTGATGCCGATGGTGTCCACCTCGCCGAGCAGGTGCTCGGGATCGTGCAGGTGGAAGGCAAGGCCAAGCAGCGTCGCGACCGGCGCCAGCGTGATGTAGCGCTTGTCCCAGCTGAGCTTGACGCCCAGCGTCTTCCTGCCCTCGTACATGTCGTAGCAGACGATGCCGACGTCCCGCATCCCCGCCGCGTCCGAGCCTGCATGCGGCCCCGTGAGCGCAAAGCACGGAATCTCCTGTCCCGTGGCCAGCCGGCGGAGATACTTCGCCTTCTGCTCGGGCGTGCCGTATTTCTCGAGCAGTTCGCCGGGCCCCAGCGAATTCGGCACCATCACCGTGATGCCGGCCGCGATCGAGCGCGAAGCGATCTTGCTCACCACCTGGCTCTGCGCCTGTGCCGAGAAACCGAGGCCGCCATGCTCGCGGCCGATCAGCATCCCGAAGAAGCCCTGCTCCTTGAGATAGGTCCACACCGCCGGCGGCAGGTCGGCGCGATTGTTGCGCGTGTCCCAGTCGTCGATCATCGCGCAGACCGTCTCGACCGGTCCGTCGAGGAAGGCCTGTTCCTCGGTCGAGAGCGTCGGCTTGCGCACGCCCAGCAGCCTGGTCCAGTCCGGCCGGCCGGAGAACAGCTCCGCATCCCAGCCGACTGTGCCGGCATCGAGCGCTTCCTG
>JAEYZJ010000348.1 GCA_023430705.1 Pseudomonadota bacterium
GAAATGGCGGTTGAATTCCGGGTCGGCGAGGCCCGGATAGTTGACGCTGCTCTCGAGCGACCACAGTACCCAGAGCTGGCCCGGATACTTGGGTGTGTCGCGCACCTGGCTCGCCCGGAAATCCGGCAGGTGGAAGATGACGGCATCGGCCTCGGCGCTGCGCGACTGGTCGGCCGTGAATTGTCCCCGCAGCTCTGCCGGCAGGCCGTCAAGCCGCACCGGGCCTCCAAAGAAGGGCGTGCGGAGAAGGATCAGCGGGCCGGAACGGGTCAAGTCATCCCCTCGGGAATCGTCCGGCCTTCGTAGCTGTCCCAGGGCCGGGCGCGCAAGGCGAGTAATGGTCGGGGATGGCCCGTAGCCTAGAGACCCTTCTCCTCGACCTTGCTCTTGCGCCCGTATCCTTCTTCCGTCGCAGGGTGCGGGTCTGCGCTCGTCGGCTGACCCATCGGCAGGTGCTCGGGCGGCTTCTCGGAGGGGCCGCCGGATTCGTCACCCACTAAATGCTGCGCAGGATTGGCGCCATTCCCCGGCCGCACCTCCGGCTTGTTCCTTTTGGTCACTATAGCTTCCTCCTGAAAAGGACGGGGGCCGCGGAATCCGGCGGCCCTGTCACAATCGATGCAAAGAGCCTAGTGCAGCTCGCGCGAGCCGGCCTTGTCGCTCAGCTCGTCGTACACCTGCCCGGCGCCTTCCTTGCCCTTTTCATAGAGTTCGGCTGCCTTCTCCTTGCCGGCCTCGTAGAGTTCGGACGCGGCGCCCGCCGCCTGGCGACGGGCCTCGTCTGCCGCCTTGCCCAGTACCTTGTCCTCCTGCTCGGTATGGGGCAGGGCGCTTCCCAGCGCAGCGCCCGCCGCAAACGCCAGGGCGCCCGCGACCAGCGGCTGGTTGTTGAACCCGGACATGAGCGCGCGACTGGCGCGATCCATCTGCTGCTGCGCCGTGCCACCCAGATGCTGGGCCTGGTTGCCTATCTGGTCCATGGCGGCGCTCACGCCCTGCTGCACGTCGTGCCAGCGGTGCGACGCCCAACCGGCCGCATCGCCAAGGCGATTGCCGGCCTCATCCTGGAAGTCGTGCACCCGATGTCCGGCCTCGTCGATGAAACCGCCGAACATGCGCCCGGCGTCGTCGACGAAGGCGCCCACACGATGACCGACATCGTTCGACTCCGCCTTGTAGCGCTGGCCACCGGCGTCCTCGAACTCGCTCTCCCACTTGCCGGATTCGTTCATGGCATGCCGGACGCGCCGCATCCGGCTGCCACGGACGGTGGCGTAGGGATAGTCCGGCTCGCTGTGCCGGCTCCGGCTTTCGTGATGGGGCATGCTGAGCCGCGGACCTTGCCCTGACATCAGCCAGATGAGGCTGATCCCGAGGAGGACCGCCGGCAGCGGGTTGTTGGAGACGGTGCTGCCAAGGTTCGAGGCAAACTGCTTGCCGCCGTCCTTGCCGTAGCTGAGCACCTCGTCCACCAGTTGTCCCGGCGACAGGCGTTCGCGGATCTCGCCGATCCGGTTCTCGACCTGGCGGCGCTGCTCCTCGACTTCGCGTTCGAGCTGCGCCGAATCCTTGCTGAAGCTGTTGCTCATCAGAGGCTCTCCTTCACGACCTCGGCGTCCCGCGCGAGGGAATGGGTGGTACGATCAAGGCTGAGGCGCGAAGCCTTCCAGCCTTCGAGGCTGCGGGATATGAAGCCCCAGGCGATGCCTCCGACGACAAGCGCCACGACCAGCGCTGCCACGAACTGAGAGGCATCCTCGGACATGCCGAATGCCACAAGCAGCCACGACAGCCCCGTGACGAGGGCCGCGAGGAAAACGCCTAACGCCCCGATCGCGAGGATGGCGCCGATCGCGAGCCCCTTGGAGGCGTCGAGGGCGTCATCCAGCTTTTCGCCTGCTTCCGCCTTGGCGAGCTGTACCTCCTTGCGGAACAGCCCCGAGATGTCGCCGGCCAGCGACCCGATCAGGTCGGTGATCGAACGATGCTGATCAGATTCCGGCATCTTCGCCTCCTGCTGATGCTGCGTAGTCAGGAGCCAGCGGGTCGTGATAGCCGCCGTTGGGCGTAGTGACGACTGCGTGGTTCGGTTGGGTGGTGGAGCCCTGGCGCGCCGCGCTCGCCGTGACGAAGCGGCTCGCGGCAAAGCCGAGCAACGCGGCCGCACCGAGGAAGGCTACGGGCTGCCTGCGACCGAAGTCCTGGACGATGTCGAAGATGTGCTCGACATCATTTTCGCGCAGGGTGGAGGTCAGCCGGTTGGCGCCGTCGGCCACCAGCCGCACATACTGCGCGCTGGACTGGCCGTCGCCTTCCAGCTCGCCGGCGACTCTTTGCAGGGCATCCGAGACGCCGCCGATCTGTTCGACCAGCAAATCCTTCTGCTCGCTGGCGATGCCCTTGGCCTTCTGCGCTAGTTCGCCGACCTGCGCCTGGGCCTCGGCGCCTATGGCTGCTGCCTGCTGGCTGACTTCCTCGCCAAGGCCTGCGAGGTCGGCCTTCGCGGTTTCGACGATCTTCGAGCTGTCGTCGGAAACGCTGTCGGGCGACGATGGGGAGTTGAAGGGATGGTCGGGGGCGCTCATCGCACGGCTCCTTGTAGGTTCAAAAGGCGGCTGGCGGACGGGACGCTGACGTCTGAGCCGGGTATCAATGGAATGCCGCGAAACCGTCGCGGTTCCGCCGCCATGCGGAAATGCGCGGGTGGTGCGGTTAGGGAGAGTTGCGCACGCGGTGCGTGGGAACTGATCCGGGACCTCTGAATTGGGTGAGTCCGGACGCAATGGAGCGTTCAAGTCACCAACAATCACAGGAGCCAGTCATGCCGGACGAAAAGACGCTGGACGATCTCTTCCTCGATACGCTCAAGGACATCTATTACGCTGAAAAGCAGATCGTGAAGACGCTGCCCAAGATGGCCAAGGCCGCCCAGTCCCCGGACCTGAAGGCCGGGTTCGAGCAGCACCTCGAGGAGACCGAGGGCCATGTCGAGCGCCTGGAGCAGGTATTCGAACTGATCGGCAAGCCCGCCCGCGGCAAGACCTGCGACGCCATCCTCGGCATCATCGAGGAGGGCAAGTCGATCATGGACGAGTTCAAGGGCACCCAGGCGCTCGATGCCGGGCTCGTTTCTGCCGCCCAGGCCGTCGAGCATTACGAGATCGCCCGCTATGGCACCCTCAAGACCTGGGCTCGGCAGCTCGGGCTTGACGCCGCGGTCGCTCTGTTCGACGCGATCCTCAAGGAGGAGGAAGCGACCGACCAGAAGCTGACGAAGCTCGCCACTTCGCAGGTCAACTTGAAGGCCGCCTGAGTTCCGGGCGGGCGGGGATATTCCGGGCAACGCCATGGAACCCTTTCCCGTCCCCCGTGTTGATCAGCCACGGGTGCAGCGCCCACAAGAACGCTAGCCCACAAAGACACTGCCCCGGTCCCGAGCGGACCGGGGCAATTTTGTTTGGGCCTCTGGGCGGCGTGGAACCACTGTGGCGGCACCGAAGTTCGTCTGCCTGTGCCAACGCGATCTCGACCCCGCCCTCGGTGAGGCGCCGGCCGCGCTCGAGCGTTTCGGGCCGAACCGCGCCGAGGCAGAACGCAACCGCTGATTCAGGAACAACCCATGCTTGACGACTTTCCACGGCCCCCCTTTCCCGAGCAGCAGCAGCCGTATCCCGGCCTCGCCAGTCGGATGGACCCTGTTCCCGACCACGGCGAGGAGAGCTACCGCGGCTCCGGGCGGCTCGAGGGCAAGCGCGCCCTCATTACCGGCGGAGACTCGGGCATCGGACGTGCCGTCGCCATCGCCTTTGCCCGCGAGGGAGCCGACGTCGCCATCTCCTACCTGAGCGCGGAGGAGGAGGACGCGCGGGCAGTCCGGGAACTGGTCGAGGCGGGCAACCGCAAGTGCCTTCTGCTCCCCGGCGACCTTGCCGATCCGGCATACTGCCGGTCGCTCGTCGCCCGCACGGTGGAGGAGTTCGGCGGGCTGGACCTCCTCGTCAACAACGCCGCCCACCAGGGCTATTTCGAGAGCATCGAGGAAGTGCCCGACGAGGAGTGGGACAAGACCCTCGCCGTCAACATCTCGGCCATGTTCCACCTGACCAAGGCCGCCGTCCTGCACATGAAGCCGGGATCCTCGATCATCAACACGGCCTCCAAGCAGGCCGATGAGCCGAGCCCCGAACTGCTCGCCTACGCCGTCACCAAGGGGGCGATACAGAACTTCTCGGCAGGGCTCTGCCAGCTGCTGGCCAAGCGGGGCATACGCGTCAACACCGTGGCCCCCGGCCCGGTCTGGACGCCGCTCGGTCCTGCCACCCTCCCGGCCGGCAACGTCGCCGAGTTCGGCAAGCAGGTCCCGTTCGGACGCCCCGCTCAGCCACGGGAGCTGGCCCCTGTCTACGTCATGCTCGCCAGCGATGAGGCGAGTTATGTGTCGGGTGCCACCATCGCCGTCACCGGCGGCAAGCCGGTGATGTAGCGGTCGGAGGAAAAGCTCGATGCAATCCTTCGCGCCGTCGACACCGACGCCGACCGTGTTCTGGCAGACATCGCTCCGAGGCATGCGCAGAAATGACGCTTGAATTGTCACGTCCCCCCACTGTCGAGGCCGGCGCACAGGGCACGCGCTTCGGGCCACGCTTGCTCGACGGTGGTACCGAGTTCCGACTATGGGCCCCAAGCGCCGGGGTGGCAGAACTTCTAGTGGAGGGTCGGCCGCCCCGGCCGATGCATCGCGGCGACGATGGCTTCTTCCATCTCTTCGAGGCAGGAGCGGGGGCTGGGACCCGCTACAGGTTCAAGGTCGGAAGCACAGTGTTCCCCGACCTCGCCTCGCGCCAGCAGGATGACGACGCCGCCGGCTGGAGCGTCGTGCACCGCCCCCTCCCGCCCTCGCCTTTCCGCGCACCGATCCGCCCTTGGCACGAGACGATCATCTGCGAGGTGCATGTCGGCGCCGCCACCCCGGAGGGGACCTTCAATGCCCTGCGCGGGCGGCTGGAACACTTCCGGGACTCAGGGTTCACCTGCCTCGAGATCATGCCCGTCAACGAGTTTCCGGGCCGGCGTAACTGGGGCTATGACGGGACGCTCGTCTTCGCGCCCGAGCGGAGCTACGGCACCCCCGAGGATCTCCGGGCGCTGGTCGACCGGGCCCACGAACTGGGCATCTGCATGGTACTCGACGTCGTCTACAACCACTTCGGCGGCACCGACAATTTCGTGCCGGACTACGCGCCCGAATGGTTCAGGGATGATGTTGAGACGCCCTGGGGTGCGGCCATCGATTTCGACCAGCCCATGGTGCGCCAGTTCTACTACGAAAACGCCTGCATGTGGCTGTCCGAATACGACTTCGATGGCCTGCGCCTCGACAGCGTGCACGAGATCAGGACCGACGGCCGCGACCGTTTCCTCGGCGAACTGGCCGCCGCCGCGAGACGGGTGAAGCCGCACGCCAAGCTGATCATCGAGAACGTGAAGAACTCGTTCCGCTGGCTGGAGCGCGACGAGAGCAACACGCCGCTCACCTACTGGGCGCAGTGGAACGACGACATGCACCATGTGCTCACCTACCTCGTCACCGGCGAGGGCGAGCGCACAGGATACGACGACAATACCAAGGACCCGTACGCCGACCTCGAGAAG
>JAEYZJ010000375.1 GCA_023430705.1 Pseudomonadota bacterium
TCTACGCCACGCTCAAGGCCGCCGTCACGCACTACACCCGCTGCCTCGCCGACGAGGTCCGCAACGACGGCGTGCGCGTCAACGCGGTGAGCCCGGGTCCTGCCAAGACCGCCCGCTTCCAGGCGACGCGCGCGGTCGATCCCGACAAGATGAACTCCAACAAGGTGTCGCTCGACCGCTACGCCGAGCCCGAGGAGATCGCCGACGCGGTGGTGTTCCTGTGCTCGCCCGAGGCGAAGTTCATCCACGGCCAGCTGCTGCGTGTCGACGGCGGCCTGCAGCTCTACGCCGGCTGATCCTCGCTCGCGGGGGAGGATGACGGCCGGGATCGTGCCCCGTCCTCCCCCCAGCCCACCGCCGCAGCCGGTGGACGGGGCGATGACGGGCACTTGTTCCCGTCGACGCCCCCCGCTAACCCTGTGACTCCCGACGAGGAGCCACGATGTACGAACCCGGCCTGATCCTGGCGGCCGTCGCCGCGGTCGCATCCTTCCTCACCGCCTGGTGGGTGATGCGGCGTGCGCGGCGCCTCGGCCTCGTGCAGGAGCCGAATGCGCGCTCCTCCCATGTCGTGCCCACCCCCACCGGCGGCGGCCTCGGCATCGCCGTGGGCGGCACGATTGCCGGCCTGCTCGGCGTGCTGCTGCTGCCGCTCCTCGCCGTGCCGGTGATCATGGCCTCGGTGCTCATCGCCTTCATCGGCTACACCGACGACCGGCGTCCGCTGCCCATCCGCTGGCGCCTCGGGGCCCAGGTGCTGCTGATGGGCGCCGTCGTCGCCGTGCTGCCGCTCGAGGTGGTCGTCGGGCTGACCGGCCTGCCGGAATCGGTGGTGATGGTCGTCCTCACCCTGTGCGGCGCGCTCTGGATCAACCTGTTCAACTTCATGGACGGCATCGACGGCCTCGCCGCCTCCGAGGCGATCTTCCTGCTGCTTGGCGCGGCCGTCCTCGCGACGCTGCTCGAGCCCGCCGTCGTCGGCGATCCGCGCCTGTGGTGGATGGTGGGCGTCGCCGCCGCCTGTCTCGGCTTCCTGCTGCTCAACTGGCCGCCCGCGCGCCTCTTCATGGGCGATATCGGCAGCACCTACCTGGGGCTGCTCACGGCGTTCTTCGCGCTCACCACCATGACCAGCCTGTGGCTCAGCCTCTGGCAGTGGCTGATCCTTGCGGCCCTGTTCCTCGCCGACAGCCTGACGACGCTCGCCCGTCGCGCCATCCGGCGCGAGCGCTTCTGGGAGGCGCACAGGCGCCACGCCTATCAGGCGCTGGCCCGCCGCCTCGGCTCGCATGGTCGTGTGACGATGCTCTACGTCGCCATCGACGTGATCGTGCTGCTGCCGCTGGCCTGGCTCGCCGGCCGCCATCCCGGCTGGGCTCCCGCCGTCACGGTGCTGGTGTTCGCGGTGCTGGTGCCGCTCGCCTACCGGGCCGGAGCCGGGGCGCCGCTAGATCCAGAAGCTGAGGAAGAAGGCGCTCGCCCCGACGATGGCGAATGAGGCCGCGGCCGAGGCCAGCAGCATGTTCTGGGTGTAGCTGACCTGCCGCTGAAGTTCCTGCCGGGTCACGGCGCGGACGTCGAACTGCTCGATCTCGTTTTCGATCATGGCTGGCCCCCTCTGCATCCGGAAGGGTGCGCGCGCCGGCGCGAACGGGCCAGCGCCATGCAAAATCATGCTTAATTAGAGTCAAATGCGGTGTAAACTTCGCGCAGATGCTGCGGTTTCGCGCAAGCGTGCAGGCTGCGGCGAAATGGCGGCCTTGGCCGCGCCACGATTGGCAGGTTGATGCCGCGCCGACACTTCCGGATACTTCCGCCTCATGCCTCGCCTGCGTATCGGTTTCCTCATCCTCGCCACGGCAAGCCTGCTCGCCGCCTGCTCCTCCATCGTGCCGCCGGCCAAGGGTCCCGTCACCGCCACCACCGTCCCGGCCCAGCTGACCCAGGGCAGCATCATGGCGGCGATCAACGGCACCCGCGCCGCCAACGGCAGGCCGCCCTTGCGCTACAGCACAAGCCTCGAGGCCGCGGCGCGTTCGCAGGCCTCCCTCATGGCCGCCAGGGACACTCTCTCGCACAACCTCGGCGTCACCCTGCGCCAGCGCGTCACCAATGCCGGCTATGCCGGTGCGGTCGGCGAGAACGTCGCCGGCGGGCAGTCGACGCTCGACCAGGCGATCTCGGGCTGGCTCGCCTCGCCGGCCCACCGCGACACGCTGCTGTCGACCAAGTTCGAGGAGTTCGGCCTCGCCGTCGCGACCGTGCCGGCGGAAAAGAACAGCAAGTATGGCGTCTACTGGGCGTTCATCGCCGGCGGCCCCTTCGAGGCCTGGCACTGAGCCGCGGTCAGCCCGTCGTCAGCGTCCGCCGCACGGCATCCCGCCAGCCCTTGAGCTTGCGCTTGCGGGTGGCCTCGTCCATCCGCGGCGCGAACTGGCGGTCGAGCGACCACTGCCGCGCGAAACCCTGCTGGTCGGGCCAGACCCCGGCCTTGTAGCCGGCGAGCCACGCTGCTCCCAGCGCCGTCGTTTCGAGGATGTTGGGCCGGTCGACCGGCGTGTTGAGGATGTCGGCGAGGAACTGCATCGTCCAGTCGGACGCGACCATGCCGCCGTCGACGCGCAGCACCGTGTCGCTCTCGCCCTTCCAGTCCCTGTGCATGGCATCGAGCAGGTCGCGCGTCTGGTAGCTGACCGACTCGAGGGCGGCCCGTGCGAGTTCGGCCTGCCCGGAGTTGCGGGTCAGCCCGGTGATCAGTCCGCGTGCCGCCGAGTCCCACCAGGGCGCGCCCAGCCCGACGAAGGCCGGCACGAGATAGACGTTCTGCGTCGGGTCGGCCTTCGCCGCGAGCGTATCCACGTCCGACGATTTCTCGAACGCCTTCAGCATGTCGCGCAGCCACTGCACCGAGGCGCCGGCAACGAAGATGGCGCCTTCGAGCGCATAGGTCGTCTCGCCGTCGAGCCGGTAGGCGATGGTGGTCAGCAGCCGGTTCTTGGAGCGCACCATGTCCTTGCCCGTGTTGAGCAGTGCGAAGCATCCGGTCCCGTACGTCGATTTCAGCATGCCCGGCGTGAAGCAGGCCTGGCCGATCGTTGCCGCCTGCTGGTCGCCGGCCGACCCGCAGATGGGGATCGGCACGCCGAACACCTCGGGGTCGGTCGTGCCGAAATCGTCGGCGTTCTCCTTCACTTCGGGCAGGATCGCGCGCGGGATGCGGAACAGCTCCAGCAGCTCGTCGTCCCACTGCCCGGTCCCGATGTTGAGCAGCAGCGTCCGGCTGGCATTGGTGATGTCGGTGACGTGGCTCCTGCCGCCGGTCAGCCGCCAGATCAGGTAGCTGTCCACCGTGCCGAAGGCGAGTTCGCCCTTTTCGGCGCGCTTGCGCGCCCCCGGCACGTTGTCGAGGATCCAGCAGAGCTTGGTCGCGCTGAAATAGGGGTCGAGCAGCAGGCCGGTCTTCCTGCTGATCATCGGCTCGTGCCCGGCCTTCTTCAGCCGCTCGCACACCCTGGCGGTCCGCCGGTCCTGCCAGACGATGGCGTTGTGGATCGCCTTGCCGGTGGCCCGGTCCCACACGATCGTCGTCTCGCGCTGGTTGGTGATGCCGATCGCGGCGATGTCGGAAGCCTTGAGCCCGGCCCGCTTCAGCGCCGTCTTCACGCTCCACAGCGCCGTCGCCCAGATCTCTTCGGGGACATGCTCCACCCAGCCGTCCTGCGGGAAGTGCTGGGTGAACTCCATCTTGCCCAGCCCTGCGATCTGCTGCTTGCCGTCGAATACGATGGCCCGGCTCGATGTGGTGCCCTGGTCGATGGCGAGGATGTTGCCCGTCAAGTCGTCGTCCCCCATTCGGCGAGCCGGCTGGCCATGTACCCGGCCAGCGCCGCCGTTTCTTCTGCTGTGAACCTAAGGCCCTGCTTGCTGCGACGCCAGAGCACGTCGTCGGCGGTCCGGGCCCATTCCCGCCGCATCAGGTAGTCGACTTCGACCGCGGTCAGGGTGCCGCCGAACAGCGTGCCGAAATCGCCCGGCTTCTGCCCCTCTCCGAGGACCTCCGGCACCAGCGTGCCATAGGCCCGCGTCATGCGGCGGAGCACCGGCTCGCCCAGCCGCGGGTATTGCGACATGTGCGCGCGCAGCACCGCCTCGAACGCGGTCGGGGCGAAGTCGCCGCCGGGGAGGGTCCCGTTGCGCGTCCAGCGCGGTCCCCTGGCCCCGATCAGCCCGTCGATCCTGTCCACCACCTGCTCGCTCAGCCGGCGATGCGTGGTGAGCTTGCCGCCGAAGATGTTGATGAGCGGCGCTTCGCCCTCGCCGCCCTCGGTCTTCAGCACATAGTCGCGCGTCGCCTCCTGCGCGGCGCTGGCGCCGTCGTCGAACAGCGGCCGCACCCCGGCGTAGGTCCACACGATGTCGTCGCGCGTGACCTGGCGGGCGAAATACTCGTTGGCGGCGTCGAGCAGGTAGTCCGTCTCCTCCTCGCTGATCCGCACCCCCGCCGGGTCGCCGGAAAAGTCCTTGTCGGTGGTCCCGATCAGGGTGAAGTCCTGCTCGTAGGGGATGGCGAAGAAGATGCGGCCGTCCCCGTTCTGGAAGAAGTAGCAGCGCTCGTGCTCGAACAGCCGCCTGACCACGATGTGGCTGCCCTTCACCAGCCGCACGTTGTGCGCGTCGTTACGGCCGAGCGCCTCGGCGATGACGCGGTCGACCCAGGGGCCGCCGGCATTGACCAGCAGCCGCGCCGTCGCCGTGCTGCGCCGGCCCGTCTTGTCCTCCATCTCGACGGTCCACAGCCCGTTCTCGCGGCGGGCCGAGACCACCTTGGTCCGCACGTGGATCACCGCGCCCCGGTCGGCCGCGTCGCGGGCGTTGAGCACCACCAGCCGCGCGTCGTCGACCCAGCCGTCCGAATACTCGAACGCCACCGTGTGCCCCGGCTTCAGCGGCTTGCCGGCAGGGTCGCTGGTGAGGTCGAGCGTCCGCGTGGGCGGCAGCAACCGGCGGCCGCCGAGGTGGTCGTAGACGAACAGGCCCGCCCGCAGCAGCCAGGCCGGGCGCAGGTTCTTCTCGTAGGGCAGCACGAATCGCAGCGGCCAGATGATGTGCGGCGCCGATGCCCACAGCACCTCGCGCTCGATGAGCGACTCGCGCACCAGCCGGAACTCGTAGTGCTCGAGATAGCGCAGCCCGCCATGCACCAGCTTGGTGGCCGCCGACGAGGTGCCGGAAGCAAGGTCGTTCATTTCGGCCAGCATGACCGAGTGTCCGCGCCCCTGCGCATCGCGTGCGATGCCGGTGCCGTTCACCCCGCCGCCGATGACGAAGATATCCACGGGGTCGTGGGTGGTCATGTCGCCGTCCTTGGTCGTGATGTTGCCGATGTAGGGGAGAAGCCGGCTGCGGATCAACGTCATAATGCGCGGAATTTCTTGCGCGTACTACATGTACGCCGTCGCACCATTGACCCGCTGTTGCCGCCGGTGCACTAGCGGGTGCACCTCACCTGCGGCCCCGCCCAATGCTCGCCATCCTCAACGTCGTCCTGCCGGTCTTCGCGCTGATGGCGCTGGGCAACCTCGCCGTGCGCTTCCGCCTGTTCCCCTCCGAGGGCGTGCGCGGGCTCGTGCTGTTCGTGAACAACTTCGCGACCCCCTGCCTGCTCTTCAACGCCATGGCGACGGCGGACTTCTCGACCGCGTTCCGCTGGGACGTCATCATCCCGTTCTATGTCGGCGCGCTCACCGTGTTCGTGCTCGGCTACCTCGTCGCCTCGCGGGTGTTCCGCAACCGGCCCGGCGAGAGCGTCGCCTCGGGCTTTTCGGCCTTCTTCACCAACACCGTGCTGATCGGCATCCCGGTGCTGCAGCGCGCCTACGGGCAGGATGCGCTGGTCACCGCCTTCTCGATCATCGCCTTCCACGCCTCGGTGCTGATCACCCTGGGCATGCTGGCGATGGAGCTGGTGCGCCGCGACGGCGCCCCGCTGCACAAGGCGCTCGGCGTCGCCTCGGTGCGCATCGTCTCCAACCCGCTGCTGTGGGGCATCGTGCTCGGCGCCGCCGCCAACTTCGCCGAGCTCGAGCTGGTCGAGCCGGTCGAGGCCTTCATCGCCATGATGGCCGCCGCCGTCACGCCCGCGGCGCTGTTCGGGCTGGGCGGCGCGCTCAACGAGTACCGGCTCAGCGACAACTGGGCCCAGTCGCTCTCGCTCGCACTGCTCAAGCTGATCGTCCAGCCGCTCATCGCCTGGGTGCTGATGGTCCACGTGCTGCATGTCGACCACGAGTTCGCGCGCTACGGCGTGCTGCTCGCCGCCATGCCCACCGGCATCAATGCCTACGTCTTCGCGACCTACTACAACCGCGGCGTCAACGTTGCGACCAACACGGTGCTGATCTCGACGGTATTGAGCATCCTCACCGTGAGCGGCTGGCTCTACATCCTCGGGATCTAGCCGCGCCTACTGCGCCGCCTCGACGCTCATCGCGACGACCAGCGGCTCGCCCACCACCGGCACGCCGCGCACCGGCATGGTGCCGACCGCGTCGAGCCCGACCGCCACCCGCACATGCCGGTCGGTGGGGCAGACCAGCTGCTGGGCGTCGAACCCGATCCAGCCCAGCCCGTCGTCCCACGCCTCGGCCCAGGCATGCAGGGCCGCCGGGCGGTCCTCGGTCAGAAGGTATCCCGTCACGTAGCGCGCCGGGATCTCGAGCGCCCGCGCCGCGCCGATGAACGCATGCGCGAAGTCCGCCGCCGGTGGCGTCGCCGCCTGCGCCTGCGCCTGCGACTGCGATTGCCCGTCCCGGGTCTGGCTCTGGGTCTGGCTCGGCTCGCCGCTCCCCACCACCTCGCCCACGCGCGCCATCAGCGCGTGCAGCAGCGCGATTCGGTCCTGCGCGTTCCTCGGCGCGCCGCGGAAGCGGCTGGTGATGGCGCCTGCCGGCCGCGTGAGCGCCGTCGGGCGCCGGTAGAGGGCAGGGGGGATGTCGCCCGGGAGCCGCCCCACCACCCCGTTCCGGTCGATCGTATCGACGATGCCGCCGACCGAGATCGCGAGTTCGGGTTCCGGCCGGGACTGGCTGACGAGATGCGCCCGGTTGCCGAACGCATCGACGAAGCTCGCCGCCTGCTCGAAGCCGGGCATCTCGATGCTCCATTCGCGCACCGTCTGCGTCGGGCCCGTCTGCGGCGTCAGCAAGAGGTGCTGCACCGCGCGCGAAATGCCCGGGCCGACGGCAAGGCTCAATCTGTGTCGGATCGCGATCTGCATCAGTAGAAGTTGTAGCTCTCCGCCAGCGCGTCGGTGATCTGGTTGTTGCGGTTGATGAACTCGGTCAGGAATTCGTGCAGGCCGTTCTCGAAGATGCGGTCGACGGTAGTGCCCTCGAGCAGCGCGGCCACCGCATCCACCGCGTCGTGGCCCCTCGTGCGCGTGCCGTAGGTTTCCTCCAGCATGTCCACCGTACGGTTGATCCAGTCGACGCAGAACACCAGCGAGCGCGGCATTTCCGGCCGGAGGATCAGGTAGTCCGCGATGTTCCAGGCCTTGTAGCGGTCGTGATAGACGTGCCGGTAGCTGCGATGCGCGGACGCCGCGCGCAGGATCATCGTCCACTGCGCGATGTCGACCTCGCCGCCCACCATCGTCGCCCGCGGCAGCAGCACGTAGTACTTCATGTCGAGGATGCGCGCCGTGTTGTCGGCCCGCTCGACGAAGTTGCCGATCTGGCTGAAGGCATAACCCTCGTCGCGGAGGAAGGTGGAGAGCAGCGCCCCGCGATAGCGGTGGCTGACCTGCTTGATCCAGAACAGCAGCTCCTGGAGCTTGGCGCCCGAGATGTCGCGCGGCCGGATCGGCGCGAACTCGAGCCAGGCCGCGTTGATCGACTCCCACATCTCGGTGGTGAGCGCCGTCCGCACCGACCGCGCATTGGTGCGCGCCGCCAGCAGGCACGATTTCACCGACGAGGGATTGGCCTCGTCGAAGATCATGTAGTCGGCGACGCTCCTGACGTCGGCGATCGCGTACTTGGCCTCGAACCCCTCGTCGACTTCGGCCGCCTGCATCATCGAGACCAGGTGCTCCGACGCCCCGCCTTCGCGCCGCGAGGTGAGGCTCATGCGGTAGCCGACCTCGAACATGCGCGCCATGTTCTCCGCCCGCTCGATGTAGCGCGAGAGCCAGAAGAGGTTCTGTGCGGTTCTACCGAGCATGG
>JAEYZJ010000010.1 GCA_023430705.1 Pseudomonadota bacterium
GATCTACACCGACGCGTACCAGCCGTCCGCCGAGTAAGGCAACGACCGCAGACGCCGCCTCCGCGGCGCCTGCTCCTGCATTTCCGACGATGGATGACTGACGATGGATCTGGGTCTGCGCGACAAGGGCGCACTGGTGCTGGGTGCGAGCCAGGGGCTTGGCCTCGGCGTGGCACGCGCATTGCTTGAAGAAGGGGCGAGGGTGGTCATTTCCGGCCGCTCCCTCGAGACACTGGAGCAGGTGCGTGCCCAATTGCCTCCGGAACAGGCCGAGCGCTGCTTTCCGCTCGTTGCAGACCTCGGCGCCCCGGACGCTGCCGGCGTCCTCGCCGCAGGCGCCCGTGCTGCGCTTGGGCAGGTCGACATCCTCGTCAACAATTCGGGCGGGCCGCCCACCGGCCAGCCCAGTGCCGTCTCGGTCGACGAGATGAGCGCCCAGTTCGACAAGATGGTCCGCCCGTTGCTGGCGTTGACGCTCGATCTCGTGCCCGAGATGCGCGAGCGCCGCTGGGGGCGCATCCTGACCATCGCCTCGAGTGGCGTGCTCCAGCCCATCCCGCACCTGCCGATCTCCAACAGCCTGCGCTCGGCACTGGTCGGCTTCATGAAGACGCTCGCCGGCGAAGTGGCGAGGGACGGCGTCACGGTGAACGTGCTGGCCCCGGGCCGCATCGCCACCGCCCGCACCCGGACCATCGATGCGGCGGCGGCGGGGCGGGCGGGCAGGACGCCGGAAGATGTCGCGCGCGAATCCGCTGCGACCATCCCGGCAGGCCGCTACGGCACGGTGGAGGAGTTCGGCGCCGTGGCCGCCTTCCTCGCCGGCACGGGCGCCAGCTACGTCACCGGTTCCATCATTCGCGTCGATGGCGGCGCAATCCGTTCGGTCTAGCGCCGCCTGGCAGTGCTTCGAGGGAGACAAAGAAGGCATGAATGACATGAGCGTGACTGTGGACGCAGCCACGGCGGTGAAACCGCATATCCGGATTTCACGCGTCTCCAAGACCTTCAGGACCCGCAAGGGCGACGTGCATGCCCTGCAGGATATCGACCTCACGATCCGCCGGGGAGAGTTTGTCTCGATACTGGGTCCGTCGGGTTGCGGAAAAAGCACACTGCTGATGCTGCTCTCGGGCCTCACGCCCTACAGCAAGGGCCGGATCGAGGTGGGCGACAAGCTGATCTCGGGGCCGAACTCCGAAGCCGGCATCGTCTTCCAGCAGGACGTGCTGCTCGAGTGGCGCAGCGCGCTGCAGAACGTGATGATGCAGGCCGAGATCCGGAAGCAACCGCTCGAGCCGGCCCGGGCCCGGGCCAGGGAACTGCTGCAGATGGTGTCGCTGCAGGATTTCGAAGGCGCCTTTCCCAAGGAGCTGTCGGGCGGCATGCGGCAGCGCGTCTCGATCTGCCGCGCCCTGCTGCACAAGCCGCCGCTGCTGCTGATGGACGAGCCCTTCGGCGCCCTCGACGCCATGACGCGCGACCAGCTGCAGCTCGACCTGCTGCGGCTGTGCAAGGACAACGAGATGACGGTGTTCTTCATCACCCACTCGATCCCCGAAGCGGTATTCCTCTCGGACCGCGTGGTGGTGATGTCGCCACGCCCCGGTCGCGTCGAGCAGATCATCGACATCGACCTGCCGCGCCCGCGGCGCCTCGCCGTGCGCGAGACCCAGAAGTTCAACGCATATACCCGCGAGCTGACCGACATCTTCAAGGGCCTCGGCGTCTTCCGGGAGGAGGTGTGAGATGGCCACCATCACCGAGACCAACGCCGCCGAGCGCCCGCGTCCCCGTTCGCTGCTGTACTGGCTGGGGAAGGTTTCGCCGGCGCTGTGGACGCTGATCCTGCTGCTCATCGTGTGGGAGCTGTCGGTCCATATCTCGCGGGTGCCGATCTACATCCTGCCGGCCCCCTCGCACATCGTGCAGGCGTTCGGGTCGTCGTGGCCGCGCCTGCTCTACAATGGCGGGGTCACGCTTTCCGAAGTGCTGATCGGGTTCTGCGTCGCCATCCTCGTCGGGGTGCCGCTCGCCGTGCTGATCACCTACAGCCGCGTTGCCGAACGGGCGATCTACCCGATCATCGTCGCCAGCCAGACCATTCCCAAGGTCGCCATCGCCCCGCTGCTGATGGCCTGGTTCGGCTACGGCCTGACGCCCAAGATCGTCATCGTTGTGCTGCTGAGCTTTTTCCCGATCGTCATCAACTCGGTGGTCGGGCTCAAGGCCTCCTCGGCGGAAATGCTCTACCTCGCGCAATCCATGGGTGCGAGCGGGTGGCAGACGTTCTGGAAGTTCCGCCTGCCCAACGCCCTGCCCTACATCTTCGCCGGCCTCAAGCTCGCGACCGTGCTCTCGGTGATCGGCGCCGTGGTGGCCGAGTTCATCGGCGCCGACCAGGGGCTGGGCTATGTGATCGTGGTCGCCGGATCCTCGTTCGACATCACGCGCCAGTTCGCCGCCATCATCCTGATCTCGGCAATCGGCATGATCTTCTTTGCGGTCATCGAGACGATCGAGCGCTTCGCGGTTCCGTGGAAGGTCAATCCCGTCATCGCGAGCGAGTGACGCAGAACACCCAACGCGGCGGACCGACGAGGGTCCGCCGTCCACTTCCGACAGGAGAAGACAAGAATGTCCCACCGGGTGGATGAGACCGCCTCCGGCGTCTACGTCATTGCCGTCACGCCCTTCACCGATACCGGCAGCATCGACGCGCCCAGCATCGACCGGGTGGTCGAGTTCTATCTCGAAAAGGGCGTCAGCGGCCTGACCATCCTGGGCATGATGGGCGAGTCCCACAAGCTCAGCATGGAGGAGAGCCGGATGGTGATGAACCGCTACCTCGCCCGCGTCGACGGGCGCGTCCCGGTGGTGGTCGGCGTTTCCAATCCCGGCACCGATCCGCTCGTCAGCTTCTCGAGGGAGGCAATCGATGCCGGCGCCGCCGGCGTGATGGTGGCGCCGGTCAGTACGCTGCGGACCGAGGAGCAGATCCTCGGCTACTTTTCCGCGGTGCTCGAGCGGCTCGGCGACACGCCGGTGGTGCTGCAGGACTATCCGTTCATCACCGGGGTCAACATCTCGGTCGAGACGCTGAGGCGCATCTTCGAGCGCTATCCCGGCGTCGTCATGCTCAAGCACGAGGACTGGCCCGGACACGCCAAGCTCACCCGGCTGCGCGCCCAGCCCGGCCGGCAGGTGTCGATCCTTGTCGGCAATGGCGGCCTCTACCTGCCGCAGGAACTGGCGCGCGGCGCCAACGGGGCGATGACCGGCTTTGCCTATCCCGAGATGCTGGTCGAGGTCTGCGCCCAGTTCGCCAGTGGCAACGCCGACCGGGGCGAGGACATCTTCGATGCCTACCTGCCGCTGCTGCGTCATGAGGCGCAGCCGGTGATCGGCATTGCGCTGCGCAAGGAAACGCTGCGCCGGCGCGGCGCCATCGCCTCGGCCCATGTGCGGCATCCCGGCCCCCGGCTGACGGCGGAGGACCAGCGCGAGCTCGACCGCCTGATCGAACGCCAGGAGCGCCGCCTCGCGGGTGCAGCACTGGCCGCGGCGTCCTGATGCGGCTCGACAACCTGCCCCCGCCCCCGAGGCCAGCCGGCGCCTACCGGCCGGTCATGCTGGTCGGGGACATGGCGTATCTCTCCGGCTTCGGCCCCCGCAACGCCGACGGCACCCCGCTGGTCGGCATGGTCGGCCGGGACCTCGACCTCGCGGCCGCCCAGGCGGCGGCGCGCAACGTGGGCGAGACCATCCTCTCGGTGCTGCAGGACAGCCTCGGCGACCTCGACCGCATCCGGCAGGTGGTCCGCATCACCGGCATGATCGCCTGCCCACCGGACTTCACGATGCACCCCAGGGTCCTCGACGGTTGCTCGCTGCTGCTGGCCGAAGTGCTGGGCGGGCGTGGCCAGCACGCGCGCATGGCCTATGGCGTGAGCAGCCTGCCCAACGGCTCTCCGGTGGCGATCGACTGCGTCTGCCAGGTGGCCGTCTAGCGGCCACGCCGATGCATCCGGCGGCCACCGGCCCCGGAGGATGTCAAAGAGCGAAGCGACGTGCCGGCGAGGCGTTTGCCCCGAGCGGTAGTCCGCGAATGAATATGAGGCTCACGCCTCGCCGGCCGATCGGGG
>JAEYZJ010000018.1 GCA_023430705.1 Pseudomonadota bacterium
GGCGACCAGTGCATCGTCGTCTCGGTCGACGCCCGCCGCCGCCAGACCCGGGCGCCAGGCCAGCAGAACGTCGACGAGTGGGAGATCTACACCCATGGGGGGCGCAACCCGACCGGCCTCGACGCAGTCGAGTTCGCGGCCCGGATGGTGGAGCGCGGCGCCGGCGAACTGCTGGTCACTTCGATGGACCGCGACGGCACCAAGTCCGGCTTCGACCTCAAGCTGACGCGCGCCATTGCCGACAGCGTGCCCGTACCGGTGATCGCTTCGGGCGGCGTCGGTTCCCTCGACGACCTGGTGGACGGGGTGAAGGAGGGCCACGCTTCGGCGGTACTCGCCGCCTCGATCTTCCACTTCGGCACCTACACGGTGGGCGAGGCCAAGGAGTACATGGAGCGCCACGGGATCCCGATGCGGCGCGATACCAACGCGGGAGAGATCTGATGGCCTTCACCCTCGAGGCACTGGACCGGCGCGTCGCCGACCGCGCCACCGCCTCGCCCGACGAGAGCTGGACGGCACGGCTCCTTGCGGCCGGGCCCGACCGCGCCGCCAAGAAGTTCGGCGAGGAGTCGGCCGAGCTGATCATTGCCGCCGTCACCGGCGACAGGGCAGGCACGACCGCCGAGGCCGCCGACGTGCTCTACCACCTGCTGGTGCTGCTGCGGGCAACCGCCGTACCGCTCGCCGACGTCATGGCCGAACTCGAGCAGCGCACCGCGCAATCGGGCCTCGCCGAAAAGGCCGCGCGGGGCAAGCGCTGATGGCGGCCAAGCTCGAGCCCTATCACCACTTCACGAGGGCCGAGTGGAGCCGGTTCCGCGCCGACGAGCCCATGACGCTCGAGCCAGCCGATATCGAGCGGCTGCGGGCCCTCAACGACCCGATCTCGTTCACCGAGGCCGAGGAAATCTACCTGCCGCTCAGCCGGCTGATCTCGCTCTATGTCGAGGCGACGCAGGAACTGCATCACGCCTCGACGCGCTTCCTCGGCGCCGACGACCGGAAGGTCCCCTACATCATCGGCGTCGTCGGCTCGGTTGCGGTGGGCAAGTCGACCACCTCGCGCATCCTGCGCGCCCTGCTGAGCCGCTGGCCGAGCTCGCCCAAGGTCGACCTCGTGACGACGGACGGCTTCCTCTATTCCAACGCCAGGCTGGAGGAGCTGAAGCTCGCCGACCGCAAGGGCTTCCCCGAAAGCTACGATCGGGCGGCGCTGATCCGCTTCCTTTCCGACATCAAGTCGGGCAAGCCCGACGTGAAGGTGCCGGTCTATTCGCACCTCGTCTACGACGTCGTGCCGGGCCAGTTCACCACCATCGACCGGCCGGACATCCTGATCGTCGAGGGATTGAACATCCTGCAGCCGGGGGAGCTCCCGAGGTCCGGCAAGCCGATCCTCTTCGCCTCGGACTTCCTCGACTTCTCGATCTTCATCGATGCCGACGAGAAGGACCTGACGGACTGGTTCATGGAGCGCTTCCGGCGGCTGCGCCAGACGGCCTTCGCCGATCCCAAGAGCTTCTTCCACCGCTTCACCCAGATGAGCGCGGAGGAGGCGGAGAACTTCGGCATGTGGGCCTGGACCGCGATCAACCTGCCCAACCTGCGCGACAACATCCAGCCCACGCGCAGCCGCGCCGACCTCGTGCTGACCAAGGGGGCCAGCCACGCCATCGAGCGCGTGGCGCTGCGGAAGGTCTAGTCCGGTCGCGTCAGATGCCGACGTCGTGCTCGGCGGCAAGCTGGGCGAGGTCGCGCAGCGGGCGCGCGCCGATATGGGAGATGACCTCGCTGGCGGCGAGGCAACCCGCCTGCAGTGCGGTCCGCAGGTCGCGCTCACGGGCGAGCGCGAGCAGGAAGCCCGAGGCGAAGAGGTCGCCGGCACCGGTGACGTCCACGACCTGCGGCACGGCATAGGCCGGCACGGTGATGATTTCGCCGTTGGCGATAGCCATTGCGCCCTGGGAGCCCATGGTGATGGCGGCGAGCTCGGCATCCTGCGCGATCGCCTGCACGGCGCCATGGAAGTCGGTCTGGTAGAGCGACTTCAGCTCCTCGATGTTGCCGAACACGATGTCCATCGTCTTGGAGCGGATCAGGTCGAGGAACTCGTCGCGATAGCGATTGACGCAGAACGGGTCGGAGAGGGTGAAGGACGCGGCGCGCTCGTGCTTGTGGGCGTAGTGGGCTGCCATCACGAAGGCCTTCTTGGCCTCGGTCGGGTCCCACAGGAACCCCTCCATGTAGGTGACCGTCGCGCCGCCGATCTCGTCTTCCCTGATGTCGGCGGTGGTGAGCTGGTGGCAGGCGCCGAGGTAAGTGCTCATGGTGCGCTCGCCATGCGGCGAGACGAGGATCATGCAGCGGGCGGTCGCCGGCCCTTCGGCAAGGCGGGCGACGTCGTAATGGACGCCCAGACGTTTCAGATCGCCCTCGAACACGTCGCCGAGCGGATCGGCCGCGACCTTGCCGACAAAGGCGGCCTTGCCGCCGAGCGAGGCGACCCCGGCCGCCGTGTTGGCCGAACTGCCGCCCGAGATCTGGCGTTTGTCGGCCGGCATGCGCTCGTAGAGGTAGGCGCTGCGCTCGGCATCGACGAGATGCATGATGCCCTCGGACAGCCCTTCGCGCTCGAGGAATCCCGGCTCCAGCGGAGCGATCACGTCAACAATGGCATTGCCGATGGTCAGAACGTCGAACCGGGCCTCGGCCATCGGTACCCCTTGCGAAACGGAGAGAAAGCGCCGCGGGGGACTTAGAGGAGATTTCGTCCCGGCGCAATGAAATCAGGGAGTCCCGCCCTTTCGCGGCCTGTCAGCCCCGGGGCGGCGGTGTCTTGGGCTCGAACCGGCACCACTCGGCGATGATGCAGCGCCAGCACTCGGGCTTGCGCGCCTTGCAGATGTAGCGGCCGTGCAGGATCAGCCAGTGATGGGCATGCAGCATGTACTGGTCCGGCACGACCTTCATCAGTGCGGTCTCGACCTCGATCGGGGTCTTGCCCGGCGCGAGCCCGGTCCGGTTGGAGACGCGAAAGAGGTGCGTGTCGACCGCGATGGTCGGTTGGCGGAAGGCGATGTTGAGGACGACGTTCGCCGTCTTGCGGCCCACGCCCGGCAGGCTCTCGAGCGCCTCGCGCTCGTGCGGGACCTCGGAGTTGAAGCGCTCGATCAGCTGCTGGCTGAGGGCGAAGACGTTCTTCGCCTTGTTGCGGAAGAGGCCGATGGTCTTGATCCGGTCCTCGATCCCGTCGACGCCCAGCGCCACCATCTTCTCCGGCGTGTCGGCGAGCTGGAACAAGGTCCTCGTCGCCTTGTTGACCCCCGCATCGGTGGCCTGTGCGGAGAGCACCACCGCGACCAGCAGGGTGAACGGATTGACGTAGTCCAGTTCTCCCTTGGGCTCGGGATTGCTCGCCGCAAAAGCGCCGAAAATCGCCTCGACATCTGATGCAGGAAGCCCTCTGGGCAGTCGTTTCACTTTTTGCTGCGCCATTTCCGCAAACCCGATTCTCGGCTTATAGTGATGCCCAGGATGACGACGCAAACGCAAGCGAGGCCGCTGTTCGCGGCAAAGCTGACGCCCAACCGTTCGATGGGCCGCAAGGGTGTTCGCGCCGTCGTCGTGCTGGTGGCCGTGCTGGCCACCATTCCCGGCATCATCTTCTTTTCGCTCGGGGCCTGGCCGGTCGTCGGCTTCATGGGCCTCGACGTGCTGCTGATCTGGTGGGCGCTGAGTTCGCACCAGCGCGACGGCCGGCGCTACGAGCAGGTGACGCTCTGGCCCGACCAGCTCGAACTGAAGCAGGTCGACGGCACGGGCAGGGAAACGCTCACGCGCTTCAATCCCTATTTCGTCAAGCTGGTGATCGACCGTGACTACAACGAGCGCACCACCGGCCTCCACCTGCGCACCCGCGAGCGGGACCTGGTGCTGGGCTCGTTTCTCAATTCCGACGAGAAGTCGAGCTTCGC
Source organism: Pseudomonadota bacterium (assembly GCA_023430705.1). Classification (GTDB taxonomy): domain Bacteria; phylum Pseudomonadota; class Alphaproteobacteria; order Rhizobiales; family Devosiaceae; genus Devosia_A. Next base: position 3,978 of record JAEYZJ010000018.1, read on the forward strand.
CAAGGCCTTCGGCACCGCGCTGAAGCGCTCGCGGAGCTGAGGCCGATCCGCCGGGGGCTGCCGTCAAAATCGGGTCGCGCGGCATGGTCGGCGGGCCTATTCTGCGCCTCATGAGCAAGCACGAAACCATCATCGCCAACTCGGACTACGAGACCGTGCAGGCCGCCATCGCCTATCTGAGCGAGACGCTGCCCGATGAAATCGACCTGCCGCGCTTCGCGCGCGCGCTCGGGCTGACCGAGCGACAGCTGACCGACCTCTTCCGCCGCTGGTGCGGTCTCACGCCCAAGAGCTTTGCCCAGTGCGTGGCCCTGAACCACGCCAAGAAGCTGCTGGCGGCGAACCTCAGCATCCTCGACACCACCTATGAGGTCGGCCTGTCCTCGACCTCGCGGCTGCATGACCTGTTCGTCACCCACGTCGCCATGCCGCCGGGCGCCTACCGCAATCGCGGCGAGGGGCTCGCGATGACCTGGGGCGTCGCGCCATCGCCCTTCGGCACGGCGGTCCTGACCCTCACCGAATACGGCCTCTCGGGCATCGGCTTCGCCGACGGGGGGACCAGCGTCGAGGCGGCCTTCGCCGATCTCGCCAACCGCTGGCCCAACGCGACCTACCGGCGTGACGACGGCGCCGTCGCGCCGGTCGCTGCCCGCATCTTCGATCCGGCGCGCTGGGCCGCGGACCAGCCGGTGCGTGTCGTCCTGATCGGCACCGACTTCGAGGTCCAGGTCTGGGAAACGCTGCTGAAGATCCCCGTCGGCCGGGC
>JAEYZJ010000060.1 GCA_023430705.1 Pseudomonadota bacterium
CATCATGGACGAGACGACCCTCGTCCACGAAGTCTCGGAGGGCAAGCGCGAGGCGAAGGCCGCCTTCGGCAAGGACGAGATGTATCTCGAAAAGCTGGTCGAGCGCGCCCGCCATGTCGAAGTGCAGCTGATCGGCGACGACCACGGCAACCTGGTGCACCTGTTCGAGCGTGACTGCTCGGTGCAGCGGCGCAACCAGAAGGTGGTCGAGCGCGCGCCGGCTCCGTACCTGCCGCAGGAGGTGCGGGACGAACTCACTGCGTCGGCCATCCGGCTGGGGCAGGCCGCCAACTACCGCGGCGCCGGCACGGTCGAGTTCCTTCTCGATGCCGACACCAACAAGTTCTACTTCATCGAGGTGAACCCGCGCATCCAGGTCGAGCACACGGTGACGGAAGTCGTCACTGGCATCGACATCGTGAAGGCGCAGATCAAGCTGCTCGAAGGCGCTGTCATCGGCACGCCGGAGTCGGGCGTTCCCCTCCAGGAGGACATCAGGCTCAACGGCAACGCGATCCAGTGCCGCGTCACCACCGAGGATCCGGAGCAGAACTTCATTCCGGACTATGGCCGCATCACGGCCTATCGCGAGGCGACGGGCTTTGGCGTGCGGCTCGATGGCGGCACCGCCTATGCCGGGGCGATCGTCACGCGCTTCTACGATCCGCTGCTCGAAAAGATCACCTGCTGGGCCCCCACGCCGGAGGAGGCGATCGCCCGCATGCATCGCGCGCTGCGCGAGTTCCGCATCCGTGGCGTGGCGACCAACCTCGCCTTCCTCGAGAACATCATCACGCATCCGGACTTCATCGAGAACCGCTACACGACGCGGTTCATCGACACGACGCCGGCGCTGTTCGACTTCAAGCAGCGGCAGGACCGGGCGACGAAGCTCCTGACCTATATCGCCGACGTGACCGTGAACGGGCACCCGGAAGTCCGCGACCGGCCGCGGCCGCCTGCCGACGCAATCGAGCCCCTGGTGCCGGAATATGCACCGACGGGGGCTGTCGAAGGCAGCAAGCAGATTCTCGACCGTGACGGGCCGGAGGGCCTCGCGCGCTGGATGAAGGCGCAGCAACAGGTGCTGTTCACCGACACGACGATGCGCGACGCGCATCAGTCGCTGCTCGCGACACGCATGCGCTCGTTCGATATCACCCGCATCGCGCGGGCCTATTCCCGCGGGCTGCCGAACCTGTTCTCGCTCGAATGCTGGGGCGGCGCGACGTTCGACGTCTCGATGCGCTTTCTCAACGAGGATCCGTGGGAGCGGCTGGCGGCCGTCCGCGAGGGTGCGCCGAACATCCTCACGCAGATGCTGCTACGCGGCTCGAACGGGGTTGGCTACACCAACTACGCCGACAACGTGGTGAAGTTCTTCGTGCGCCAGGCTGCGGCTGGCGGCGTCGATGTGTTCCGCATCTTCGACTGCCTCAACTGGGTGGAGAACATGCGCGTCTCGATCGATGCGGTCGCCGAGGCGGGCAAGGTTGCCGAGGGCGCCATCTGCTACACGGGCGACCTGCTGGACCCCGAGCGCAGCAAGTACGATCTCAAGTACTATGTCGGGCTCGCACGCGAACTCGAGGCGGCCGGCGCGCATGTGCTTGGCCTCAAGGACATGGCGGGGCTGCTGAAGCCGGCCGCGGCCCGGAAGCTGATCGAGACGCTGAAGCAGGAAGTCGGCCTGCCGATCCACCTGCACACCCACGACACTTCGGGCGCGGCGGCGGCGACCATCATGGCGGCGGTGGATGCAGGTGCCGACGCGGTCGATGCGGCGATGGACGCGCTCTCGGGCACGACCAGCCAGCCCACTCTGGGCTCGCTGGTGGCGGCGCTCAAGGACGGAGATCGCGACCCGCGGCTCGACGGCAAGGTGATCCGCGAGATTTCGTTCTACTGGGAAGCGGTCCGCACGCAATACCGCGCGTTCGAGAGCGACCTAAAGGGCGGTGCGTCGGAGGTCTACCTCCACGAGATGCCAGGCGGGCAGTTCACCAATCTCAAGGAGCAGGCGCGCTCGCTCGGCCTCGAGTCGCGATGGCACGAGGTGGCGCAGACCTATGCCGACGTGAACCAGATGTTCGGCGACATCGTGAAGGTGACGCCGTCCTCGAAGGTGGTGGGTGACATGGCGCTGGCCATGGTCTCGGCGGGCCTCACGCGCGCCGAGGTCGAGGATCCGGCGCGCGATGTGGCGTTCCCGGATTCTGTGGTCGGCTTCTTCGCCGGCGACCTTGGCCAGCCGCCGGGCGGCTTCCCCGAGAAGCTGCAGAAGAAGGTGCTGAAGGGCCGCACGCCACTCACCGCGCGCCCCGGTTCCTACCTCAAGGACGTCGATCTCGAGGCCGAACGGGTCAAGATCGCCAAGGAAGCGGGCGAGGAGATCGACGACAAGCGCCTCGCCTCGTACCTCATGTATCCCAAGGTGTTCTGCGACTTCGTCAAGACGCAGGACAAGTACGGGCCCACCGAAGTGCTGCCAACTCCGGTGTATTTCTACGGGCTGAAGGAAGGCGAGGAAGTTTTCGTCGACATCGAGAAGGGCAAGACCCTGGTGCTGACCTACCAGGGCCGCACCGAGACCAACGAGAAGGGCGAAGTGCGCGTGTTCTTCGACCTGAACGGGCAGCCGCGCACGATCACCGTGCCCGACCGGCTGAAGGTCGGGGAGGTCAAGGTGCGCGCCAAGGCTACCCTTGGCGACGCGAGGCAGATCGGTGCACCGATGCCGGGGGTGATCTCCGGGCTCGGCGTCAAGGTCGGCGACAAGGTGTTCGCCGGCGACGTGCTGCTGTCCATCGAGGCGATGAAGATGGAGACTGCCATCCATGCCGAGGGGGACGGCGTCGTCGCTGAGGTCACGGTGAAGCCAGGCGACCAGATCGACGCCAAGGACCTCCTGATCCGGTTCGAATGACAGATGGCCCGGAGCGATCCGGGCCATCGTCGTCTGAGCCCTACGCAGCGCTCGGGCCCGGGTCGCCCGCCGATGCCGGGTTCATCACCCCGAGCACCTTGAGGCGCTGCACCTTGCCCTCGGCATCTATCCAGGTCATGGCTGCCCCGGCCTCGAGGCCGAGCAAGGCGGCGCCATGCGAGGATGTGACCGAGAGCCGGTAGCTGCCGCTGGAGTCGGCATCCTCGGGCAGCACGAGCTTGATGGTTCGCTCGTCGCCGGGGATGGGTCGGTATCGCACCACGCTCTCGAGCCGGATCACGTCGGGTGGCAAGAGGCTGTCCGGAACGATCCGCGCGCGATCAAGCTCATAGAGCAGGAAATCGCTGTTGCTTGCGCCGTTCGCGACATCGGTGAGGGCCGCAGTGGTCAACCGGCGGTGCTCCGCCTCGCCAACGACGATGGGCGGTGACTGTCCCCAGTCCTTCAGCGAAATGGTAGTCATCGCCTTTCCTCCTGCAGGTTGGAAGCTACCGTCTCGCCGGCCGGTTGCAGGGTGCCGGACTTCGGCCCCCTGGACTCATAGGCGGCATGGCGCCAGGGGCAGCGCCGCGCCGAACGCGGGCGAGGGCCATTGCAGGCACGGCAGTATCTGAGGATCTGCATACCAACCTCACTGCTGCGGCAGCGGAACCCGCGCCAGCGTCTCGAGCACGAGGGCGCGATCCTGCAATGAGCGTAGCCGGATGGTCATGGCCTCTGCTTCGACCGGCGTCTGGGGCGGCAGGTTGTAGCCGAGGCCGGGCAGGTTGGCGCTGGCCCATTCTCGGAAGCGGCGAAGCTTGTTGGGGCCGGAGATGGGAAGGGTGGCGGAATACTTGTAGGTCATGTGGACGGCACCTCACGACCGACATGCCAAGGTGCTCGTGCCGGGAGGGGCACGGGCCGGCAGGTCGGGGAACGATCAGGGGATTACGTGAAGTCCTGGTGCCGCTCTTGCCCGGAGGGCAGGTAGCAACACCAGGCAGCTATCCTGCCTTGCTGAGGCGGCTTTCGAAATAGCGCTGGGGCACGAAGATGCTGCACATGTAGGGCATCATGGCCATATCCACCGGGTTGTCAAATCAGTGCCGGCGATAAGTGCCGTCGATCACCTTCGCGCCGTCTGCGCTGCGCTGATAGACCGGCGCCTTCTGCGGCAGCATGCGGACGATCCAGCCGACCAGCAGCGGGATGACGACGAAGTCGTCGGCCCAGCCGAGCAGCGGGATGAGGTCGGGAATGAGGTCGATGGGGCTCAACAGATACGCCGGCACCAGCAGCATCAGCGCCTTGAGATGGATCGGGGTCTCCGGGGCGAGGAATGCACGCCACAGCGTCGCGAGTTCGTTGCGGAAGGAGAGGAAGCGAGCGATCAACGAGAAGCGTTTCATGGACCTGAAATGGTCCATCGATTGCCCCGCTTCAAGACCCGGATCTCTTCAGGACTGGCAAGACGCGGCCCGGTCATCCGGCACGCGCCGGACGTGACCCGGGTCTGCATCCGGGTATTGTCGGGACAGGCCTTGGACGTCCTCGTCGCCTCGCCTCGCCGGGTCACGCAATCGTAACATTGCGCCGCCATCGTCAAAGGCCTATCTGCTTGGGCGGCACGAGGTTTTCGATGAGTATTTCTCCCCGCCGGCGATCGATCGGCGTCAATGTCGGTGGCGTGATGGTGGGCGGTGGCGCGCCGATCGTCGTGCAATCGATGACCAACACGGACACCGCCGACATCGAGGCGACCGTACGCCAGGTGGCGCAGCTGTGGCGCGCCGGATCCGAGATCGTCCGCATCACCGTCGACCGCGACGAGTCTGCTGCCGCCGTGCCCCACATCCGCGACCGGCTGGCGCAGCGCGGCGTCAACGTGCCGCTGGTCGGCGACTTCCACTACATCGGACACAAGCTGCTGACCGACCATCCGGCCGCCGCCGAGGCGTTGGCGAAGTACCGGATCAATCCCGGCAATGTCGGCTTCAAGGCCAAGCGCGACACGCAGTTTTCGACCCTCATCGAACTGGCCATGCGTTACGACAAGCCGGTGCGCATCGGGGTCAACTGGGGGTCGCTCGACGAAGAGCTGCTGACCCGGCTGATGGACGAGAACTCCGCTTCGGCGACGCCGGTGGGCGCCGCCGCGGTCCAGCGCGAAGCGATCATCCAGTCGGCGCTGCTCTCGGCCCAGCGCGCGGAGGAACTTGGGCTAGGACCCGACAGGATCATCCTCTCGACCAAGGTCTCTGACGTCCAGCACCTGATCGCGGTCTACCAGGACCTCGCGGCGCGCTGCGACTATGCCTTGCATCTGGGGCTCACCGAGGCCGGCATGGGGAGCA
>JAEYZJ010000158.1 GCA_023430705.1 Pseudomonadota bacterium
GCGCCATTGTAGATTGGGCCTACCGCTTCGATGCGAGGTGCCGACGGGGCATCGCGGAGCGGGTTGGGGGCCAGGTGCAAGCCGTTGCATCTGGGGTGACTGCGGTTCCTGTATCGCTTCGCGGTGCCGTGCGCCATAAGTCCCTTCGCAATGGGCGGGGCGACAGTCCCACCGACTACTTTGGCCGGTAGACCGGCATAATAGGGACGAAGTCCCGCCCATGCCGCACCTTCGGGAGCGGCAGAACTGCAGGGAAAACCCCGGGGCCGAGGGCCGCCGGGCGTTTCGTCATGCCTCGCCCTTGTCGGAGACGCCAGCGCTCGCGAAGGTCGCCATGTTCTTGTGCAGGTGCAGCGCGGTCTTGACGATCACCGCGGCGAGCGCCGCGCCGCTGCCCTCGCCCAGCCGCATGCCGAGGTTGAGGAACGGGCGCCGGCCGAGCTTTTCCAGCACGCGGGCATGGGCATGCTCGGCCGAGACGTGGCCGAAGATGCAGTGGTCGATCGAGGACGGGTTGGCCGCATGCGCGATGGCGGCGGCCGAGGTCGCGACGAAGCCGTCGACGATCACCGGGATGCGCTGCTGGCGGGCCGCGATGATGGCGCCGAACATGGCCGCGATCTCGCGGCCGCCGAGCCGCGCCAGCACGGCCAGCGGATCGTCGAGCGCATCCTTGTGCAGCGCCACGGCGCGGTCGACCGCATCGGCCTTGCGCGCGAGGCCGGCATCGTCGACGCCGGTGCCGCGGCCTACCCAGTCGGCGCCGCTGCCGCCATAGAGCGCGGCATAGATCGCGGCGGCGACCGTGGTGTTGCCGATGCCCATCTCGCCGATGGCGAGCAGGTCCGGCTTGCCGGCGATCGCCTCCATGCCATAGGCGACGGTGGCGGCGCACATGCGGTCGTCCATCGCGGCGGTCCGGGTGATGTCGCCGGTCGGCAGGTCGAGCGCCAGCTCGAAGACCCGCAGGTTGAATTCGTGCAGCTGGCAGATCTGGCTGACGGCCGCGCCGCCGGCGGTGAAGTTGGCGACCATCTGGGCCGTCACCTCGCGCGGAAAGGCCGAGACGCCCTGGTCGGTGACGCCATGGTTGCCGGCAAAGATCGCGACCATCGGGTTGTCGAGCGTCGGCGTGGCCTTGCCCTGCCACCGACCGAGGAACTCGACCAGCGTCTCGAGTTCGCCCAGCGAGCCCGGAGGCTTGGTCAGCTGGCGGTCGCGGGCGCGGATCGCTTCGACGGCGGCTTCATCGCCCTCCGGGGTCACGTGCAGCAGGTCGATGATGTCGGCAAAGGGCGAGGGCATCGGGTGACGACTCCGGCCAGGGGTGGTAAGGGAGGCACGCTTCTGGACCAATCGGCGGGCATTTGCAATTGAACGAGGACGTCCCCCGGGCGCGCCAGGACAACGGACCGCCGCCCCCTCCGCCGCCGCCGGCGGAACCCGGCCTCGCCGACGACCTCGTCATGTCGCTGCGCTTCTTCTCCCGGCTGCCGACCGGCGACCGGCCGTTCACCGTGCCCGACCTCAACCGCATGGCGATGAGCCTGCCCTTCGCCAGCATCGTCATCGGCCTCGGCCCGGCCCTGCTGATGATGCTGTGCGCCTGGGCGACGCTGCCGGGCTACTTCGCGGCGGCCATCGGCGTTGCCGCGATGCTCGTTGCGACCGGCGCCATGGCCGACGACGCGCTCGCAGACTCGGCGGACGGGCTGTTCGGCGGCGCCAGCGTCGAGCGGCGGCTCGAGATCATGAAGGACAGCCGGCACGGCACCTACGGGGTGGCGGCGATCGGGCTCTACCTCTTGCTGCGCGTCACCGCCATCGGCGCGGTCGCGGCCTACAACCCGCTCGCCGCGGCGGGGATATGGCTCGCCGCGACCGTGGTCGGGCGCTCGGGCTCGCTCTGGCTCAGCTACGCCCTGCCCCCGGCCCGGACAGGTGGCGCCTCGGCCAGCGCCGGACGCGTCGGCCGGGTCAGCCTTGCCGTCGGCGCGGCGTTCGCGGCGCTCCTCGCCCTCGTGCTCGCCGCCCCGTTCACGAGCCTTGTCGCCGTGCTGCTGGCGCTGATCGCCGCCGGCCTTGTGGCGCTCGGCTGGGAATGGAGCTGTCGCAAGCTCGTCGGCGGCCAGACCGGCGACCTCATCGGCGCGCTCGGCGCCCTGATCGAAGTCACCGTGCTCGCCGTGCTGCTGGTCTTTGCCTGAGCAAAACTTCACGCAGCTGTGGCGCGCCGTGCTTGGAATTGCCGCGATCGCTCCCCATTATCGACGTATCGCTGTTCGCGAAGGATCCTGCATGCTGTTCATCGGCTTTGCCATCGTCGTCGCCATCGGGCTGGCGCTTCTCGTCAGTGCCGATGCGGGCACGCTGGTCGGGATCACGCAGGAGCAGCTGCTGCAGGCCATCCCGCTGGGGGTGATCCTGCTGGTCATCGCGGGCGGCCTGTTCTCGCGGCGCCACCGCTTCTCCGAACTCGCCGGCAGCCTCGTCGCCTGGGTGGGCATCTTCGGCGTCGTGCTGGTCGGCTATGCCTTCCGCGACGACCTGTCGCTGGTCGCCTCGCGCGTCTTCGGCGAGCTCGTGCCGGGCGTCGCCGTGGTCGACGAGGAGCGCGGCACGGCCTCCTTCCGGGGCGGGCGCGACGGGCATTTCATCATCAACGCCAGGGTCAACGGCGAGGACGTGCGCACCATCTTCGACACCGGCGCCTCGGCCGTGGTGCTGACGCACCGGGACGCCGAACGGGTCGGCATCTCGACGGCGGCGCTCGACTACTCGGTCACGGTCTCGACCGCCAACGGCGCCGGCCGGGCCGCCGCCGTGACGCTCGACCGGATCGAGATCGGCGGCATCGTGCGCAACAACGTGCGGGCCTTCATCGCCGAGCCGGACATGCTCAACACGAGCCTGCTCGGCATGAGCTATCTGGGCACGCTCAGCCGCTATGCGGTGAGCGGCAATTCGCTGGAACTCGTCGACTGATCCGGTGATCCCCGCTCCGCCAGCTGCAACTGGGGCTGCAGGGCATCGAAGGCCTGCATGATCACCTCCGGCCCGGCATCGCGACGGGCCGCCTCGACGCTGAGGATCTGCCGGAACGTCCGCGCCCCGGGCCGGCCATTGGCGAGCCCGAGCATGTGGCGGGTGATGTTGTTGAGCCGCGTGCCCCGCGTCAGTTCGCGTTCGGCATACTCGGCCATGGCCTGCATGATGTCGCGCAACTCGACCACGCGCTGCGGCTCGCCGAAGAAGCGCTCGTCGACCACGCCGAGCAGCATCGGCTCGTGGTAGGCGACGCGGCCGAGCATGACGCCGGACATGTGCTGCATCTGCAGCTCGGCATCCCTGATCGTCTTGATGCCGCCGTTGATCATCACCGGCAGCGGCTTCAGCCGCTCCGCCAGCCGGTGGACGCGCGGATAGTCGAGCGGCGGGATGTCCCGGTTCTCCTTCGGGCTCAGCCCCTGGAGCCAGGCCTTGCGGGCATGGACGTAGAGCGCGTCGACCCCGGCTTCGACCATCGCGTCGGCAAAGCGGTCGAGGCTCGGGCCGGTGTCCTGGTCGTCGATGCCGATCCGGCATTTCACCGTCACCGGCCGGTCGGTGGCGTCGCGCATGGCACGGACGCAGTCGGCAACGAGCGCCGGCTCGGCCATCAGGCAGGCGCCGAAGCGGCCCGACTGCACGCGGTCCGAAGGGCAGCCGACATTGAGGTTGATCTCGTCATAGCCATAGGACGCGGCAATGCGCGTCGCCTCGGCGAGCTCGCCCGGGTCCGAGCCGCCCAGTTGCACCGCCACCGGGTGCTCGGTCTCGTCAAAGCCCAGCAGGCGGTCGCGGGGCCCGTGGATCACCGCCGGGCTCGTCACCATCTCGGTAAAGAGCAGCGCCCGCCGCGTCAGCAGGCGGTGGAGGTACCGGCAATGCCGATCCGTCCAGTCCATCATCGGCGCGACCGAGAACCGGCGCGCTTGGGCGAGCCGGGACGCGGGGGAACTCACTGCTGTGGTGTCGTCGTCTGGCATCTGGGCCGTTTCGCGGACTGGGTCGGTGCCGCGATATAAGCCGCGGCCGGTTTCCCGGCAACCGCTCAGGCCCAGTCCTTCTTCTTGGAGGTCCTGCCGACGCCCGGGTTCATGGTGTTGGTCGGGTCGAGCGAGCGGTAGAAATCCGCCAGCACGGGCTTGGCCTCATAGAGGTGGCCGACATTGTGCTCGGAGGGAAACTCTATCCCCCTGCCGCTGAGGTGGGCGATGATCCTGTGCTCGATATCCATCCAGTCGGCCCCCTTGCGGACGGCATACTCGTAATGGAACACCTGGCACAGGAAATGGCCGCACGGAATCCGCCGCACGATCTGCTCCTCGATGCCCTCGGGGAGGGTTTCGCGCCAGTCGAGCGTGTTGCGCGGCAGCGCCATGTCGAGCGCCACGATCTGCTCGACCGTGTCGGGATGGGTCGCGCGATAGCGCACGGTGCCCCCGCCCACGGCATAGCGATGGCGGAAGGCGGCGGCCGCCTCCTCGTCGTCGCACTCGAAGAAGTCGCCCGATGCCGACGGCAGGATGGTTTCGAGATAGGCGCGCGCCTCGTCGATGCCGGCCCCGTCCATGCGCAGCAGCAGGTGATGCTCGTAGCGGTCGCGGAAGTCGTTCATCCGCCTGGGCAGGTGGTTGGGCAGCAGGCCCACGATCAGCTGCAGCAGCTTGTCCGACAGATTGCTGCCGAGCCCCAGCTTGCCGGTGATGGCATCGAAGCGGCTCTTCAGCCTGAAGGCCGTCGAGATGCGCTCGGTGCCGACGTACTTGAGGAAGAGATAGAGGTCCTTGCCGTACTCCTCGGCCAGCGTATAGGCCTCGCGGTGCAGGTACTCCCCGGCCACTGGGGAATTGGCGAAGGTGCCGAGCACCTGCCGGCGGATCTTGGTCAGCTCGCGATAGTCGTTGGAGCCGATATAGAAGACGCGGGACGGGCCCGAGCTGGGGAAGGTGTCGAGCCGGACCGCGAAGACGCAGAGCTTGCCGGCGCTGCCGGAGGCCTCGAAGAGCAGCCGCGGATCGTTGTTGTAGCGGCCCGGCGTCGGCGCGTCGACATCGCGCACGATGGTGCCGTAGTCCGGGTCCGAGGCGAGCCGGCCGGTCGTGTAGCTGACGTCGCTCTCGCTGTATTGCCCGCTATCGAGCCGGGAGAGGATGGTCTCCGGATCGTTGCCGAGGTCGATGCCGAGCTCGTTGACGAGGGAGACCGAGCCGTCCTCCGTCACCCGCGCGTAGAGCGCCAGCTGGGTGAAGGCCGGGCCGCGACGGATGAGCGCGCCGCCCGAATTGTTGCACACGCCGCCCACGACCGAGGCCCCGATGGTGCTCGAGCCGATCACCGAGTGGGGTTCGCGGCCGAGCGGACGGATCAGCTTTTCCAGTTTGTGCAGGGTTGCGCCGGCATGGCAGAGCACCTGCGCGCCGCCGCCCAGCAGGTCGATGCGGCCGATGCGCATGGTGTTGATCACGACCACCGGCCGGTCATAGCCGGTCGAGGGGCTGGAGCCGCCGTTGAGGCCGGTATTGGCGCCCTGGATGATGACGATGCAGCCCGCCTCGACCACCGCCTTGAACACCCGCCACTGCTCGAGCAGCGTGCCGGGGCGCACCACCGCCAGGGCGTCGCCGTCGCCATAGCGATAACCCTTGCGATAGCCGCGCGTGTCCCGCTCGGCGGTCAGCACGTAGCTGTCGCCCACGATGCTGCGAAGGTGCCCCAGCAGCGCATCGCTGCTGGTCGGTGGAGAGGCGGTGTTCATGGAAATGCTGAGCAATGGCCGTTGGTAACCCTGGCCAGAGATAGGCGGATTTGCACCCCCTGTCGACCGATGCCGGCCGCGGCCATGCTGCCAATTAGTCTGAGCAGGCCAGTTGTGAATAGCCAGACTCAGCGCAATGTGATGCGAATCATCTCGGCCGGCACGGGGGCGTCGTGGGCGGCCAAGCGACGAGTAGGCCCGGAGGAGCGCCCACATGATCAGCAGCACATCACAGGCCACGATCCGTCCCCCGGCGAACTTCTGACGGGCGGTCATCGTGGAACAAAAAGTGTTTGGCCCCGACCAGCGGGGCGACAGCTGGTATTTCTATGCCTATGTCGACGGCCAGCAGGTCGAGTGGGGACCCTATCGCTCGCAGGCCTTCGCAGAGGGAGCCATGACCGCCATCGCGAACCGGCTGGCCGGCGTGAAGGCCACCGGCTTCGACTGGTCCGCGCAACTCGCGGACAAGCCCGGCAAGCGCTGACCCTGCCGGCCGGCGCAGCCGGCCATCCGGCGATGCCCAGCGGACAGACGAGCCATGCAGCCATCGCGTTGACGTAGTAAGTGTACATATTATATGTACGCTTATGATCAAGAAGGACTACAAGGCGCAGGCCCCGCTGGGGTTCCTCATCCACGAGGTCGCCCGGCTGATGAAGCGGCGGTTCGAGGAGGACGCGCGGCTGGAGATCACCCTGCCGCAATGGCGGGCGCTGGCCCACATCTCCAACAATGACGGGATGACGCAGAAGGCGCTGGCCGACGCGATCGATACCGATCCGATGACCATTTCCGGGATCCTCGACCGGCTCGAGAAGCGCGGCCTCGTCGAGCGCTTCCCCGACCCGACCGACAGCCGCGCCAAGCTGGCGCGGGTGACCGGGGACGGCATGGACGTCGTGAACGGCGGCCGCGAGATCGGCATCGCCATGTATGAGGCGGCCCTCGAGGGCGTGTCTCCCGAGGATCGCAAGACCGCCATCGCCGTGCTCAAGAGGATGCGCGGCAACCTGATCGGCCAGCCAGCCGCACTCGAGGAAGTCTGAACATGAACGCCCGCGTCTCTCCCCCCGCCCCCGGCGAAGGCAAGCCCGTGGCCCCCGTGGAACCGGCAGCCGACCTGGCGGCAGCGGCTGCGGCTGCGCCCGAGGCGCCGGCGAAAAGGAAGCGCTCCGGCCGCCGGCTTGCCATCATGCTGGCGGTGCCCGTGGTGCTGGCCGCGGGCGGCGGGTATTTCTGGCTCACCGGCGGGCGCTATGTCGAGACGGACAACGCCTACGTGCAACAGAGCAAGGTGTCGATCTCGGCCGACGTGGCCGGGCGCATCGCCTCGGTCGCGGTCCGGGACAACCAGCCGGTGAAGGCCGGCGACGTGCTCTTCACCGTCGATCCCGAGCCCTATCGCATCGCCCTGGCACAGGCCGACGCGGCGCTCGCCTCGGCGCGCGTCAATGTCGAGCAGTTGCGGGTGGCCCATTCGGTGGCGCTCGCCAAGCTCCAGGCGGCCCGGGATACCCTCGCGATCCGGCAGAAGGAGTGGGACCGCAGCGCGAACCTCCAGCAGCAGGGCATCACCGCCGAGGCGAGCCTCGACGACAAGCGGCTGGCGCTGCAGCAGGCGCAGTCGACCGTCGCCCTCGAGGAGCAGGACGTCGCCAATGCGGTGGCCGCGCTCGGCGGCGATCCGGAGATCTCGACCGATGCCCATCCGGCCGTCCGCGCAGCCCTCGCGGCACGCGACAGCGCCCAGCGCAACCTCGACAAGACCACCGTCCTCGCCCCGGCGGACGGCATCGTCGCGCAGGTCGGCAGCCTCAACGCCGGACAGTTCCTCAGCACCGGCTCCACGATCGCGACGCTGCTCAAGAGCGAGGACGTCTGGGTCGAGGCCAACTTCAAGGAAACCCAGCTGACGACGCTCAGGAACGGCCAGCCGGTGGAGATCACCGTCGACGCCTATCCCGGCCGGAAGCTCGAGGGCCATATCGACTCGATCGGCGTGGCGACCGGTGCCGAGTTCGCGCTGATCCCGGCCCAGAATGCCACCGGCAACTGGGTGAAGGTCACGCAGCGCGTGCCGGTCAGGATCGTGGTCGACTCCACCGACGGCGAAACCCTCGTCGCCGGCATGAGCGCGACCGTGAACGTCGACACCAAGCCGGAAGGCGCACAGGCGGCCCAGGCCCCGAAGGCAAACTGACATGGCCGCCGCAGCTCCCGCTGTGTCGGCACCCAACGTCGTCGTCAGGAACAAGGGCCTGCTGACGGCCGCCATCATGGTGGCCGTGGTCATGCAGGTGCTCGACACGACGATCGCCAACGTCGCCCTGCCCCACATGCGCGCCAGCCTCGGTGCGTCGCAGGACGAGATCAACTGGGTGCTGACGTCCTACATCGTCGCCGCCGCCATCGCGACGCCGTTGACCGGCTGGTTCTCGGACCGGTTCGGGCGGCGCAACCTGCTGCTCTTCGCGGTGGTGGGGTTCACCGCCGCCTCGCTCCTCTGCGGGTTCGCCACCAGCCTCGCGCAGATGGTGCTGTTCCGCATCTTGCAGGGCGTCTGCGGCGCCATGCTGGTGCCGCTGGCGCAGGCGACGATGATGGACATCAACCCGCGCGAGCAGCTCGGGCAGGCGATGGCGATCTTCGGCGCCGGCATCATGTTCGGGCCCATCATCGGGCCGACGCTGGGCGGCTGGCTGACCGAGACGTTCAACTGGCGCGCCGTCTTCCTCGTCAACCTGCCGGTCGGGGTGGTCGCCTTCTTCATGCTCGCCGCGCTGATGCCGAACACGGCGATCCGCATCCGCAAGTTCGATTTCTTCGGCTTCGGCATGCTGGCCCTCGCGGTCGCCTCGTTGCAGATGCTGCTCGATCGCGGCCAGGGCGTCGGCTGGTTCGACTCCGCCGAAATCTGGCTCTACCTGCTGCTCTCCATCTCGGGTCTGTGGGTGTTCGCCGTACACTGCCTGACGTCGGGCAATCCGTTCATGGACATGGGCATGTTCAGGGACCGCAACCTCGTCACCGGGCTCGTCCTGATCTTCATCACCGGCATCACCCTGTTCTCGGGCCTCGCTCTGCTGCCGCCCATGCTGCAGAACCTCATGGGTTTCCCGGTGATCGAGACCGGCCTGCTGATGGGGCCGCGCGGCATCGGCACGATGGTCTCGATGATCCTCGTCGGCCGGCTGGTGTCGCGCTTCGATCCACGCCTCCTCGTGGTCTTCGGCACGCTCGTGATGGGCTACTCGCTCTACATGATGACCGAGTTCGACGTGGTGATGGGCACCGGACCCATCCTGCTCTCGGGCTTCATCCAGGGCGTGGGCATGGGCTTCGTCTTCGTGCCGCTCAACTCGCTCGCCTTCGCCACGATCGCGAGCCGGTACCGGGTGGACGCGACCGCCATGTTCAGCCTGATCCGCAATGTCGGCCAGGGCGTCGGTATCTCCATCGTCACCACCATCCTCGCCCAGATGCAGGTGGTGAACTACGGCGAGCTGGCCCAGCGGGTCACGCTCGACGCCGGCCCGATCCGCGATTTCGCGGCCGCGAATGGCGGCTTTGCCAACGTCGTCGGGACGCTGCACGGAATGATCACCCAGCAGGCGGCGATGCTCGCCTTCCTCGACGACTTCCACCTGATGATGATCCTGACCTTCGCGTCGCTGCCGATCGTCTTCCTGCTGCGGCGGCCGAAGGCCCCGAGGCCGGTGAGCGCCGAGGAACGCTCGCACGCCATGGGCGAGTAACCCTCGAAATCGAAGGAGAGCCCGATGCCCGCTGCCCGGCGCCACGCAATCGTCCATGAGGTGCTCGACATCGCCAGCGCGCGCTGGACCATCGACGTGCTGAGGGTGCTCGACTCCGGCTGCATGCGCTTCAACGAGATCGCGCGGCAGGTCGAGGGCATCTCCCAGAAGCAGCTGACGCTCACCCTGCGCATGCTGCAGCGTGACGGCTACGCCTCGCGGGTCGCATTCGCGACCATCCCGCCCCGCGTTGAGTATGAACTAACCGAGTTGGGTGTAAGTTTTGCCGCAAGCGTCAGGCCGCTGGGCGTGTTTGCCGTGCGCAATCGCGACAGCATCGAAGCGGCACGGCGCGAGTTCGACGGGCAGGCTGAATCGCAGTAGCGGCATCTCTCGACTACGCTTTGCAGCCTCGTCCGACCGCACCGGATATATGGTCGTGAGGGGGCATGTCATGCACGAGAAGGCCCAGAGGCACCGGGTCGTCGTCATCGGTGGCGGCTTTGGCGGACTGGCTGCCGTCGAGCGACTGAAGGGCGCCGATGTCGACATCACCATCGTCGACCACCGCAACCATCACCTCTTCCAGCCCCTGCTCTACCAGGTCGCGACCACCGCGCTCTCGCCTTCCGAGATCGCCTGGCCGATCCGCATGCTTGTCCGCCAGCGCCCGGAAGTCACGACTGTTCTCGGCAGTGTCGTGGGCATCGACAGGGCCACGCAGGTGGTCGAGCTGGAGGACGGGGCGAGGCTGCCGTTCGACAGCCTGATCATCGCCACCGGAGCGCGCCACGCCTATTTCGGCCACGACGACTGGGAGCCGTACGCCCCGGGCCTCAAGACGCTCGAGGATGCGACAGCGATGCGCCGGCGGCTGCTCGTCGCGTTCGAGGCGGCCGAGCGGGAGGGTGATCCGGCCCGGCGGCAGGCCCTCCTCACCTTCGCCATCATCGGCGCCGGTCCGACCGGGGTCGAGCTTGCCGGCGCCATCATCGAACTGGCGCGCCTGACCCTGCGCGACGAGTTCCGGTCCATCCGGCCAGAGGAGGCGCGGGTCATCCTGATCGAGGCCGGCCCCCGCGTGCTGCCGAATTTTCGCGAGACCCTCTCGGCCTATGCCCTCGGGGCGCTGCAACGGCTGGGCGTGGAGGTCCATCTGGGCGAGGCCGTGACCGAGGTTACGGCCGGCAGCGTCAGCTACGGCGGCAAGGTGCTTGAGGCCGACACCATCATCTGGGCGGCCGGCGTCCAGGCCTCGCCGGCAGCCCGGTGGCTCGATGCCGAGGCCGACAGGGCCGGCCGCATCAAGGTCAATCCCGACCTCACCGTTCCGGGCAATCCGGACATCTTCGCCATCGGCGACACCGTCAGCCTCACCGGGCCCAACGGCAAGCCGGTGCCCGGCATCGCCGATGCGGCCAAGCAGGGTGGCCGGTACGCCGCCGACAGCATCCGCACGCGGCTCGCAGGACGGACCATGCCGCCCTTCCGCTACCGCCACCTCGGCGACATCGCCACCATCGGACGCAGTGCGGCGGTGATCGATTTCGGCTGGCTGCAGCTCACGGGGTGGGTGGGCTGGTGGGCCTGGGGCCTCGCCCACATCTACTTCCTGATCGGCATCAAGAACCGCATCTCGGTCGCGCTGAGCTGGCTGTGGATCTATCTGACCGGCCATCGCAGCGCCCGGCTCATCACCTTCGGCGAGGCCGGCAATACCGGCAGCAGCGAGGTCTACGCGCCGCCGGATCAGCGGCCGGAAACGGAGAAGGGCCGGACACCCGCAGTGCCCGGCCCCCCATAATTCAGCCCCAGGTCGTCGCCAATCAGCCGGCCGAGATCTCGGTGACGGCGATCTTGCCGGTGCGACGGTCTTCGCCGGTCTCGAACGAGACCTTCTGGCCCTCTGCGAGGCCGTTTATGCCCGAGCGCTGCAGCGCTGTGGCATGAACGAACACGTCCTTGCCGCCGTTATCCGGCTGGATGAATCCATAACCCTTCTGGTCGTTGTAGAATTTGACGGTGCCCTTTTCCATAGGGTAGTCCCTCATGCGCAGTTGTGTGGTGGACAGAACGCGACCAACTCGAGTCCGCCTGTCCGGTCAGTCGATATTGGAGTCCCATCGTGCGCCTGACCGGATAGCGGGGGCATACGGCCGGAAATCAGCCAAATGTCGATGCAGAACGGATAGAGTCCGCCGCATGACTTGGCAAGATGGAAGCATCCGGGCGCATCACGCCTTGCTAACGATGCGGTTCGGCGACAACCAGTAAGGCGGCATCGCGCCGGCAAGGTTGGACAGCGGAAGAACCTCGGGTTTCAACCGGATTCCAAGCACATCGGCCATGAATGCGCGGCGGGCTTCGATCCGGGCCCAAACCTCGGGGAACGAAGACTTCAGCTCGTCACGCCCGTTCTTGTCGAGCAGCGCGATACCGTCCTCGATATTGGCGCCGTAGTACGGCGGGCCCGCTGCCGGGATGATATCCACCTGCACGCACTGACCCGACAGGAAGGGCTCGGTCGAACCCGGATAGACCTGCGTATTCATCCACTCGTCGATGTGGATCAGGTGGCCGGGGTTCAGCACCAGCTTGAAGAACGGGTCGTCGAGATGGCGGCGGGCCAGCGCATCGAGCTCGCCACCGGTCACGCCGATGCCGATCGTCTCGTACCATTCGGCGGCGCAGGCGAAATACGGCCCGGCGAGGCGGTCGACATAGTCATGCGCCGCCTCGGGCAGGTCGCCCTCGTCCTCGGCGAGCCAGCCCATGCGGCTCGAGAGGCCACCCCAGTAGCCCACCGCCGTGGTCATCGGGTCGCCCTTCTGGAGCACCCGGCCCGACGGGCTGTTGAGACCCACCAGTTCGTCGCCGGACGAGAACATGGTGTGGCACGAGTGCGGCAGCACGCCGAGCCGCATGTTCTGCACGGCGTCAAAGCCCGTCATCCCGGGGCGCACGCTGGCGATCAGCGCCTTTACCGCCTCCGAGCAGGCCACGGCGCCGAACTCGAACTGCGCGATCTGGACGATCTCGTTGACCGCCCTGAGCCCCGTCACCGGATGCATCAGCAGCGCGTTGGCATTGACCACCCGCCCCTCCGGGCCCGCGATCTGGCGCAGCGTGTCGACGATGTAGCTCGGCGTCTCGAGCCAGGACTCGGGCTTGGCCGCCTCGCTCTGGCCGAAATACTTCCAGCCCAGCACGCCGATACGGTGCGTGGTGGCGATGCCGGCGTTGCGCAGAACTTCATCGAGCGCCGGCGTCTTGGTGCGGTCCTGGCCGAGGAGGCCGAAGGGCGGGTAGAGCCGCGCCTCGACCTCGATGGCGGCGTCGTTGGCGCGGCCGAGGTTCTCGGGCCCGGTCAGGAGCGTGGGCGTGGCATCGGGGGCGATGATCAGCAGCGCTTCCTCGAAGCGCGGATCGAACCCGGTGAGATAGGCGAGGTTGGCGGCGTGTTCGCGGTCGGCATAGACGACCAGCGCATCCAGACCGGCGGCACGGCGCGCCCGGCTCAGGGCGGCGCAGCGCTCCACATACACGGAACGGTCGAGCTCGGGACGAGTTTTCGGAACACCGAAGTCCGGCAGCTTGGCGTCGATCAGTTTGAAGGCAGGCATAGGGGTCCTAGATTTCAGGGGACTCGTTTGGCGCAATCGTTTCGGAAAGCGCCACCGAAAGCAATCCGAGCCGGGGTGTTGACAACAGGCGAACTTCAACTGCCAATAAGAACCATTCGCAACTGGAACCGAGAGTTGATGTTCTCCCGCCGTCGTTTCACCCTCCTCCTGGCCGGCCTCGTCGTCTGCCTGGCCCCGGTCGCCGCAAGTGCACAGGACAAGTTCAAGGTCGTCACGACCTTCACCATCATCGCCGACATCGCGCGCAACGTCGCCGGCGACGCGGCCGAGGTGGAGTCGATCACGAGGCCGGGGGCCGAAATCCACGGCTACCAGCCCGGCCCCCGGGACATCGTGCGGGCGCAGGACGCCGACCTCGTGCTGTGGAACGGCATGAACCTCGAGCAGTGGTTCGAGAAGTTCTTCGATAACGTGAAGGACGTGCCGCAGGTCGTCGTCAGCGACGGCGTCGTCCCGATGAGCATCGGCGAGGGTCCCTACACCGGCAAGCCCAACCCGCATGCGTGGATGTCGCCGACCAACGCGCTGACCTATGTCGAGAACATCCGCAAGGCGCTGGTGGAGCACGACCCGGCCAATGCCGCGACCTACAATGCGAACGCCGCCGCCTATTCGGAGCAGATCAAGGCGCTCGACGCCCCGCTTCGCGCCCGCCTCGAGCAGATTCCGGCCGAGCAGCGCTGGCTCGTCACCAGCGAGGGCGCCTTCAGCTACCTCGCGCACGACTACGGCATGAAGGAACTCTACCTGTGGCCGATCAACGCCGACCAGCAGGGCACGCCGCAGCAGGTCCGCAAGGTGATCGACGCCGTGCGCGCCAACGGCATCCCGGTCGTCTTCTCGGAAAGCACGGTGTCGGACAAGCCGGCCCGGCAGGTCGCCAAGGAGACCGGGGCGGCCTACGGCGGCATTCTCTACGTCGACTCGCTGAGCGAGCCGGACGGCCCGACGCCGACCTACCTCAAGCTGCTCGAGGCCACGGTCGACACCATCGCGAAGGGGTTCGGAAGGTGACACTCACAGCCAACGTCCCGCACGAGGCCTGGAACCCGGTGCCGCAGCCAAGCCTCTCGGTCGAGCACGTCACCGTCGCCTATCCCAACGGCAACGTTGCGCTGCGCGATGCCAGCTTCGGGCTCGGCGCGGGAACGATCGCGGGACTGGTTGGCGTCAACGGCAGCGGCAAGTCCACCCTGTTCAAGGCGATCATGGGCTTCGTCCAGCCCGTCTCCGGCGAGGTCAGCATCGCTGGCCTGCCGGTGCGGGAGGCGCTCAGGCGCAACATGGTCGCCTATGTGCCGCAGGCCGAGGAAGTCGACTGGAACTTCCCGGTTCTCGTCGAGGACGTGGTGATGATGGGGCGGCAGGGTCACATGGGCTTCTTCCGCATTCCGTCGGCCCGCGACCGCGAACTGGTCGACCACTCGCTCGCCCGCGTCGGCATGAGCGACTACCGCAAGCGCCAGATCGGGGAACTGTCCGGCGGCCAGAAGAAGCGCGTCTTCCTTGCCCGGGCGCTGGCGCAGGAAGGCCGGATCATGCTCCTCGACGAGCCCTTCACCGGGGTCGACGTGCAGACCGAGACGGCGATCATCGAACTGATGCGCGAACTCCGGGCGCAGGGACACCTGATGCTGGTTTCCACCCACAACCTTGGCAGCGTGCCCGACTTCTGCGACCAGGTCGTGCTGGTCAACCGCACCGTGCTCGCCTTCGGCCCGACAGCCGAGGTGTTCACGCAGGGCAACCTCGAAAAGGCCTTCGGCGGCGTGCTGCGGCACTTCCACCTCGCCGGCGAGGACCTTCATGCCGACACCGATGCGCGGCGTGTCACGGTGCTGACCGACGACGAGCGGCCGGTGGTGTTCTACGGCGAGAACGGCGGCAGCAAGCCGGCTTCCCCCAGCAAGCCGAGCGACGAATGATCGAGGAACTTCTCGTCCCCTTCAGCTACGACTACATGGTCAAGGCCATGTGGGTGTCGGCGCTGGTCGGTGCCGTCTGCGCGTTCCTGTCGGCCTACCTTATGCTCAAGGGCTGGTCGCTGATCGGCGACGCGCTTGGCCACGCGGTGGTGCCAGGCGTCGCCACGGCGTACCTGCTGGGCCTCCCCTACTCCGCCGGCGCGTTCGTTGCCGGAGGACTCGCCGCCGCCTCCATGGTCATCGTCAGGGCGCGCACCCGGCTCCGCGAAGATGCCGTCATCGGCATCATCTTCACCTCGTTCTTTGCCCTCGGACTGCTCATCGTCTCGCTCAATCCCACCGCCGTCGACGTGCAGGCGATCGTGATGGGCAACATCCTCGGCATCTCTGATGGCGACGTCGTCCAGGTGGTGATCATCTCGCTGGTGTCGCTCGCCATCCTCGTCCTCAAGTGGAAGGACCTCATGCTCGTCTTCTTCGACGAGAACCACGCGCGCAGCGTCGGGCTCAACCCGCGCGGCCTGCAGGTGCTGTTCTTCGCGCTGCTGGCAGCCTGCACGGTCGCGGCGCTGCAGACCGTCGGCGCCATCCTCGTCATCGCCATGGTGGTGACGCCGGGAGCCACGGCGTACCTGCTCATGGACCGGTTCCGCTCGCTCCTCGTCATCGCTGTCATCCTCGGCTCCGCCACCGCGGCGGTCGGCGCCTATATCAGCTTCTTCCTCGACGGGGCGACGGGCGGGGTCATCGTCTCGCTGCAGACGCTGCTGTTCCTCGCCGCCTTCTTCCTTGCCCCCAAGCACGGCCGCATCGCGGCGCGGCGGCGGGCCCTGCGCGAAGCCGGAGTCGAATGATGGACTGGTTCAACACCTTCATCGTCGAGCCGCTGGGCTACGACTTCATGCAGCGGGCGCTGCTCGTCGCCATCCTCGTGGGCGCGGTTTCGGCGGTGCTGTCGTGCTTCCTCGTGCTGAAGGGCTGGTCGCTGATGGGCGACGCCATCTCGCACGCCGTGCTGCCGGGCATCGTCATCGCCTACGTGATCGGGCTGCCGATCGCCCTGGGCGCGTTCGCGGCCGGCCTCTTTTCGGCGATCGGCACGGGCTACCTCAAGGACAACAGCCGCATCAAGGAAGACACGGCCATGGGCATCGTCTTCACCGGCATGTTCGCGCTGGGCCTCGTCATGTTCTCGCGCATCGAGACGGACCAGCACCTGAGCCATATCCTCTTCGGCGACATGCTGGGCGTCACCTGGGGGGATCTCGTCGAAACCGCGGTCATCGCGCTCGGCACTCTCGCCATCGTCCTCGCCAAGCGGCGCGACTTCCTGCTCTATGCCTTCGATGCGCAGCATGCGCGGGCCATCGGCCTGCCGGTTCGCTGGTTGCACTACGGCCTGCTGGCGCTGCTCTCGATCACCATCGTGGCTTCGCTCAAGGCGGTCGGCATCATCCTCGTCGTCGCCATGCTGATCGCTCCGGGCGCGATCGGGTTCCTCCTCGCCCGGCGCTTCGAGGCGATGCTCGCGATCGCCGTGGCGGTGGCAGTGGGGGCGGGCGTGCTCGGCACGCTCATCAGCTACGCCATCAACGGAGCGACGGGACCGTGCATCGTCCTGATCCAGGCCGCCGTCTTCCTCGTCGCGCTGCTGTTCGCACCGGGCAGCGGCCTGCTGCGGCGGCGGGCGCTGCCGCCTGCTAGTCCTCTACCGTGACCTCGCTGATCACCGGACGGGCCAGCTGGCGCTCCCGCAGCCAGATGTAGAGGCCCGAGGCGATGACGATCGGCGCGCCGACGAAGATCCACACGTCGGGGGGCTGGCTGAACACCAGCCAGCTGGAAGCGGTCATGAAGATGATCTGCACATAGCCGAACGGCGCCAGGACCGAAGCCGGCGCATAGCGATGCGCCACGGTGATGGCGAGGTGGCCGACCAGCGCGATGACACCGATGCCGCCGAAGGCGATCCAGGTCACCGTCTCCTGCGGCCAGACCCAGCTGCCCAGCGAGAACGGCGCGACGCACGCCGTCGCGACGGCGGAAGCCCAGAACTGCTGGGTCACGGTGGAATCCACCCCCGCGAGCTTGCGGGTCAGCAGGTTGTAGAAGGCGCTGAACACCGCGGTGATCAGCGACAGCACCACCGCGGGATGGAACGCGTCGGTGCCGGGCCGGACGATGATCATCACGCCGGCGAAGCCAACCGCGATCGCCACCCAGCGCCGCCAGCCGACCTTTTCTCCGAGGAACGGGATGGAGAGGGCGCAGACGATCAGCGGCACCGTGAACGAGATGGCCGAGGTCACCGTCAGCGGCAGGAAGATGATGGCCGTGAAGTTGAAGATGGTGGAGCCGAGCAGGCTCAGCCCGCGCGCGATCTCGAGCTTGAGGCTGCGGGTTCCGGTCAGTTCCCTGACGCCCAGCCGCGGCATGAAGAGCGCCAGCACGAGAATGAACTGGCCGGCATAGCGGACGAACACCACCTCCATGGTGGGCAGGCCCGACATACTCAGCAGCTTCGCGCAGGTGTCGATGAGCGTGTAGCAGAGGAAGCCGCACAGCATCAGGCCGATGCCGAGCGTGCGACGATCCTCGATCGGCTTGACCATGCTCGCCATCAGTCTTCCACCGCTGCCACGGTGATGGGGGCGCGCACCTTGCGCTCGCGGAACCAGATGTAGATGCCCGA
This sequence comes from Pseudomonadota bacterium, assembly GCA_023430705.1. Lineage (GTDB taxonomy): Bacteria > Pseudomonadota > Alphaproteobacteria > Rhizobiales > Devosiaceae > Devosia_A. The sequence continues at coordinate 17,820 of JAEYZJ010000158.1, forward strand.
GCCGATGATGATCGGCGCGCCAAGGAAGAACCAGGCATCCGGCGGCTCGGCGAAGATGAGCCAGCTCGCGAGCGCCAGCAGCAGCAGTTCGGTGTAGCTGAACGGAGCCAGTGTCGACGGCGGCGCGAAGCGGTGCGCGATGGTGTTGAGCTGGTGCGCGATCATGCCGGCGACGCCGATGGCGACGAAGGCGAACCACCCTGCCCCGTCGCTGGGCCACACCCAGCCGTTGAAGGCGAACGGGGTGATGCAGGTCAGCGCGATGAGGCCGGAATAGACCTGCTGCGTCGCCGCCGAGTCCACCCCGGCGAGCTTGCGCGTGAGGATGCCGTAGAAGGCGGCGCAGAGGGCGCCGGCGAGGCAGATGAGCGAGGCCGGATGGAAGGCCGCCGTGCCGGGCCGCACGATAATCATGATCCCGATGAAGCCGACACCCACCGCGACCCAGCGGCGCCAGCCGATATGCTCGCCCAGCAGCGGTCCCGACAGCGCCGTCACCATGAGCGGCATGGTGAACATCAGCGCGCCCGTCACCGTCAGCGGCAGGAACTGCATGGCCCCGAAGTTCGCCGCCGTCACGCCGAGCAGGCACAGCCCGCGCATCAGCTGCAGCTTCCAGTTGCGCGACACGAGCAGGTCGCGCTGCAGTGGCAGGAACAGCGCGATCGCCAGCGCCACATGGATGGCGTAGCGGATGAACACGATCTGCGTCAGCGGCAGGCCGATGAAGCCGAGATACTTGGCCGAGGTATCGAGGGTGGCGAAGAACAGCTGGCTGAACAGCAGCAGGCCGATGCCGAAGTTTCGGCGCTCCTCGATTGGGGCGATGATGGAGGTCATGGATCAGTCCGGCCGCGGGGAAGCGGCACCCCACAAAAGGAGTGACCGCCCCGGACTGTCAATGCCGCAGCAGTAACAATGGGTACGCTTCAACCAAAAGTCGCGTGTCCCGTCAGTACGTCTCGCGCAGGTGGCTGACCCTGAGCGAGTTCTGCAGCGCATCCCTCGTCACCGCCGCCCCCCGGCGCGGCGTGAAGCTCAGCCTCGCCTCGCGACCGGGGATCAGCGTCACAGCATTGTCCGAGAAGTAGCCGGGCACATCGACCGTTGCCGTCACGAACATGGCCGGCTTGTCGGCGCTCAGCGTCAGCACCGGCGCCCGGTCTCCGCCGGACCAGCTGGCCTTCACCTTCACTTCGCCGATCTCGTAGGCCTTGTAGGCCCTGGGGAAGTAGTCGTTCTCGCCCAGCAGCCTGCCGTCCTCGGCGGTCCAGATGAAGAACAGGAACTCGTTGGGCGCAAGGTCCGAGAGCTTTATCCGCGCCGCCAGCACGGCCTTGTCGGGGTTGGCCTTCGTGCGCGTCGCCGCGATGGTCCGGGCTTGTCCCGCGGCATCGACCGCCTGCACCTCGAGGGCGATCTCCTGCCTTGCCGCCGTATCGTTGATGGCCTTGAGCAGGATCGCGTTGCCGTCGGGCACGGCGACGACATTGACCGGATTGAAGAAGCGCCGGGCCATGTAGTGCAGCAGCTTCCACTGCCCGCCATAGTCGAGGCTCGACCAGCTCGCCACCGGGTAGACGTCGTTGAGCTGCCAGTAGAGCGTGCCCATGCAGCGCGGCTTGGTGGAACGCCAGTACTCGATGGCGGTCTTGATCGCGAGGCCCTGCTGGATCTGGCTGAGGAACACCATCTTCTCGAAGCTCGCCGGGAAGCGGAAGTAGCGCGTCATCGTCTCGAGGATGCGCGAGTTGCCGCCCACGTTGCGCTGGTGCGCTTCCATCACCGGCGAGGTCGGGTTGCGATCCTGGGGCCGCGTGAACGTCTCGATGACGTTCATCGAAGTGAAGCTCTGGAAGCCGAACTCGGAGGCAAAGCGCGGGTTGACGTCGCGATAGGCGGAGAAGTCCTTGGCCTCGTGCCAGACGCTCCAGTAGTGCGTGTCGCCGCGCGTATCGAGGTGCCAGCCGTCCGAGAAATCCATGTATCCGAGCGAGGGCGAGCTCGGCCAGAAACGGCGGCCGGGGTCCTCGTCCTCGACGATGTTGCCGAGCATGGAGTTCAGCCGGTCGTAGTTGGCGACATAGCGCTCGGGCGCAGCCTTGGTCTCGGGGTACCAGTGGAGCGAACCGATCACCTCGTTGTCCCCGCACCAGAGCGCGATCGAGGCGTGGTGCTGCAGGCGCCGGACCTGCTGGGTGATCTCGGTGCGCACGTCGGCGAGGAACTCGCGGTTACTCGGATAGCTCATGCAGGCGAACATGAAGTCCTGCCAGACGAGCAGCCCCAGTTCGTCGCACATCTCGTAGAAGTAGTCGGGCTCGTACTGCCCGCCGCCCCAGATGCGCAGCATGTTCATGTTCACCGCCCGCGCGCTCTCGAGCAGGTCGCGGACGACCTCGGGCGTGATGCGCGAGGGAATGGCGTCGGCGGGGATCCAGTTGGCGCCGAACATCGAGATGTCCCGACCGTTGATCCGCACCTTGAAGGTGTGGTCGATCTCGTCCTTCTCGACCAGCCATTCGAGCTTCCGGAGCCCGAGCTTGCGCTTGGTCACTTCGCCGTCGAGCGTGGTCCAGAGCTCATAGAGCGGCTGCTCGCCCTGCCCGTTCGGCCACCAGAGCCTTGGGTTCTTGATGGTGACGTTGTGGGTGAAGACGTTCTCCCCCGGCCGCACCACCACCTTGTCGCTCAGCTTCTGGCCGTCGACCTCGTGCACCAGTTCCACCGTGCCCTCGCGGAAGGCGAAGACGCGGGTCGTGATCGAGAGTTCGACCGACTTCCTGCCGTGCGCCTGCTCGACGGTGACGCTCTCCTGGCGCGCGAGGCGTGAGCGCCGGATCGCCATCCGGCCATAGACGCCGGTCGGCATCAGGCAGATGCCCCAATCCCAGCCGGCATGGCAGGCCGTCTTGCGCACGAAGTTGAGGTGCACGCCCTCAAGGCCGTTGCTGAGGTAGTTGTAGGTGAAGGGAATGGGGAACGGATGCGCCTCGGCGCGCGCCTTCGCCACGTCCCGCGTGACGGCGAACTCGAGCCGCAACGTGTTGGTGCCCGCCCTCACCCGGCCGGTCACATCGATGTCGTGGCGGATGAACTGGTTCTGCGTATCCGCGATCCTGTCGCCATTGAGGATGATCGCGGCGATGGTATCGACGCCCTCGAGCGTCAGGGTCAGGTAGCCGTCGATATCGGCTGCGCTCGCCTCGAAGGTACGCTCCATGGTCCAGGGGGTCTTGTTGACCCACATGACCTCGACCTCGTTCGCGCCGAAATAGGGATCGGGG
>JAEYZJ010000188.1 GCA_023430705.1 Pseudomonadota bacterium
GGGTACGCCCCCTCCCAATCGCCCCCGTCAAGGCGAAGGTGCCGGCCGGTGGTTCTCGCTGGATCGTGATACAGACTGGATGCGGCACCCTCCCCCTCGCGGGGAGGGTTCGGGAGGAGGGAGCGGCTGCCCGTGACCCCTCCATTCAAACCCCGCACCACCCATGCAGAGCTCGGCGAAGGCTTTTTCGACAGGGTCAGGGCCGCTGCCTTCCCCGAAACGATACTGCGCTACCGCAACCAGCGGGCCGCAGCCTCGGTGGGGCTCGACCTGCTCACCGACGAGGAGTGGATCGCGCATTTTGGACGCTTCGCGCCGCTGCCGGGCTCGTTCCCCGAGCCGCTGGCGCTGCGCTACCACGGGCACCAGTTCCAGACCTACAATCCCGACCTCGGCGACGGGCGAGGGTTCCTGTTCGCGCAGCTTCTGGACCTCAATGACGGCCGCTTGATGGACCTCGGCACCAAAGGGTCGGGGCGCACGCCGTGGTCGCGCGGCGGCGACGGGCGGCTGACGCTCAAGGGCGGGGTGCGCGAGGTGCTGGCCACCGCGATGCTCGAGGCGCTGGGGGTCGATACGTCGAAGTCGCTGAGCCTGATCGAGACCGGCGAGGAGCTGCAGCGCGGCGACGAGCCGTCGCCCACCCGCTCGTCGGTGCTGGTGCGGCTCAGCCACGGGCATACGCGGATCGGCACGTTCCAGCGGCTGAGCCACCTCAGGGAAGAGGAGCGACTGGCGCGGCTCGTCGACCATTCGGTCCGCACCTACTACCCGGAACTGTGGGTCGAGGGGGACAACGGCCGGGCGGCAAAGCTGCTCGGGGCGGTCAGCGAGGCGGTGGCCGAGACCGGGGCGGCCTGGATCGCGGCGGGGTTCGTGCATGGCGTCCTCAACACCGACAACATCAACATCACCGGCGAGAGCTTCGACTACGGGCCGTGGCGGTTCCTGCCGACATATGACCCGGCCTTCACGGCTGCCTATTTCGACGAGAGCGGGCTCTATGCCTTCGGCCGGCAACCCGACACGCTCGCCTGGAACCTGACGCGGTTCGCCGAGGTGCTGCTGCCGCTCGGCGAGCACGCCGAGATGGAAGCGGCGCTCAACAGGTTCTGGCCGGCCTTCCAGCGGGCCATCTGGGCGGCGGTGCTGCGGCGGCTGGGGTTGCAGCCGCTCGGGGTGGAGGCGGATTCGGCGCTGGTGCAGGAGGTGTTCAACTTCCTCCATGAGACGCAGATGCCGTTCGAGCAGTTCTTCTTCGACTGGCGCGGCGGCGACGGCTCGCGCGCCATGCGGAGCCCGGCGGCAGAGCATTACCGCAGCCCGGCGTTCGAGACGCTGGCGGGGCTGATCGGCGGGCATCCGGCGGCCGGGGATGCGAACCTTTCGCATCCGTACTTCATGCGGCAGGCGCCGCGCACCATGCTGATCGAGGAGATGGAAGCGCTGTGGGCGCCCATCGCCGAGCGCGACGACTGGCGGCCCCTCTACGAGGCGCTGGGCGAGGTCGAGGAGATGCGCGAGGCGTATGCGGGGGAGTGAGGGGGCGAGGCGCCCCCTCTGGAGATGCCGGCGCATCGGCGCCGGACGAGGGGGTCGGGATGAACTTGCCCCAACCCCGAAGCCGGATCAGTCCACGGCGGCGGTGGCGATGATCTCGACCTTCAGCGCCGGATGCGCGAGGCGGGTCTCGATGCAGGCGCGGGCCGGCGGGTTCGCCGGGTCGATCCAGGCGTCGTAGACCGAGTTCATGGCCGCGAAGTCGCCGATGTTGTTGAGGATCACCTGGACGCTCACCAGCTTGGACTTGCTGGTGCCGGCCTCGGCCAGCAGCTTGTCGATCGTCTCGAGCACTTCGGCGGTCTGCTTCTCGATGGTGCCGTTGTAGTCGTTGGCGACCTGCCCAGCGAGGTAAACGGTGTTGCCGTGCTTGACGGCCATGCTCATGCGTTTGCCGGGCTGGTAGCGGGTGATGCTCATCGTAGGCTCCTATGTGATTAGCGGAGCCTGTCTAGCGGCTCCGGCCGGCGGGTGGAAGTCGCAAATGCCAGCAAGGTGGCCAGATACTGGAAGCTCCCGGGGAGCCCGCACTGCGGCCCGGCTCGCCAGCTGATCGAAGACTGAGCGGGCCGTTCAGCCCCGGTTCACGCTGGCGTGACCATCATCGTCCCCAGCACATACGCGCAGATCGGACGAGTTACCGAAATGGACAAACGTTTCCCGGCGGAACATCAGATCGAGGTGCTGGCAAGCGCCCTCAAGGGGCGCGTCGTGACCCGGCAGAGCCCGGACTACGATGCGCTGCGCATTGCCGCCCTCGCCAATCATGACAAGAGCCCGGCTGCGGTGATCCGTGTCGCCAACGCGGCCGACATCGCCGCGGTCATCAGCTTCGCCAGAGCTTCCGACCTCGAGCTCGCCGTGCGCTCTGGCGGCCACAGCGTCGGCGGTTTCTCGGGCACCGAAGGCGGGCTCGTGATCGACCTGCGCGAACTCAAGGCGATCGAGATCGACCATGCCGACCGCTCGGGCTGGTTCGGGGCCGGGCTCACCGCCGGAGAAGTCACCGCGGCGCTCGAGAAGGACGGACTGATCCTGCCGCTGGGCGATTCCGGCTCGGTCGGGCTCGGCGGCATCACGCTGGGCGGGGGTGTCGGCTATCTCGTGCGCAAGTGGGGACTCACCATCGACTCGCTGCTGGCCGCGGAGATCGTGACGGCGAACGGCGATATCGTCGTCGCCGATGCCGAGCGGCATGCCGAGCTGTTCTGGGCGCTGCGCGGCGGCGGCGGCAATTTCGGCGTGGTCACGCGCTTCCGCTTCCGCTTGCAGGCGCTGCCGAGCTTCATCGGCGGGCCGCTGGTGATGCCGGCGACGCCGGACGTGCTCGCCGGACTGGTCGCGGCGGCCGAGGCGGCGCCGGATGAACTGACGGCGATCTTCAACGTGATGCCGATGCCGCCGCTGCCTTTCGTGCCGGCCGAGGCGCACGGCAGGACGGTCATCATGGCGATGCTGGCCTATGCCGGCGATGCGGCCGGCGCCGATGCGGCACTCGCCCCGTTCCGCGCCGTCGCGACGCCGCTCGCCGACCTCGTCGGTCCGGCGCCGGTCGCGAGCCTCTACATTCCGGAAGATCCGGACATGCGCCCGGCGGTGACGATGCGCGCGCTCTACATGGAACGGCTCGGGATCGAGGAAGCGCGCACCCTGCTGGCGCAGGTGGGCCGCTGCGAGTCCCCGATGTGGATCGGCCAGATCCGCGTGCTGGGTGGCGCCGCGGCGCGCGTCGGAGCCGGTGATACGGCCTATGCGCACCGCACGAGCCGCATGCTGGTGGGCTTTCTCGCCCTGCATGGCGGGCCGACCGCGCCGCACGAGCGCTGGGCCGCCGACGGCATCGCGGCGCTGCGCCAGGGCGACGCCGGGGCCTATGTGAACTTCGTTTCCAACGAGGGGCCGGAGCGCCTGCGGGCCGCCTATCCGGGCGCGACCTGGGAGCGGCTGCGGCGTGTGAAGGCGACGTACGACCCGGAAAACCTGTTCCGGCTCAACCACAACATTCCCCCGGCCGCCTGAGGCCGGGGAACAGTCAGCGGCGTCCTCGAGGGTCGGGACACCGCACTCGCGGATGGGAAGTGCGCGGCTCACCGGGGGCTCGGTCGCAGCCGCCGCTTCCCATCTGCAGCGCCCTTGACGGCGTGGCGCGGCTCGTCCGCTATGGCGGTTCCCCAACCAAGAGCCCGCCCCGATGTCCGATCGTCCCCTCCTCATCGTCGATGGCGATTCCTTCGCCCACCGCGCCTATCACGGCCTGCCCAAGTCGATCCGGCGCGCCGGCAACAAGGGCGGCGGGGCCATCGTCGGCTTTTCCAACTACCTGCTGCGGCTCTACGAGGCGGAGCGCCCGCGCGCCGTGCTGGTGGGCTGGGACACGCTGGCGGAGCCGAACTGGCGGGCGCTCGAATTTCCAGACTATCAGGGCGGACGCGAGTTCGACGAGGAGATCGTGGACCAGCTCGACGTGCTGCCGCAGCTGGTCGAGGCGATGGGCTTTGCCTCGGGCAAGGCGGCAGGGTTCGAGGCCGACGACTTCCTCGCCACCGCCGTCGCGATGGAGGAGCAGGCGGGCGGCACCGCGCTGGTCGCGAGCGGGGACCGCGACGCGTTCCAGCTGGTCAGCGACAGAACGACGGTGCTGCATCCGGTCAAGGCCGGGGAGATCGCACGGATCGGCATCGCGGAAGTACGCGAGCGGTACGGGGTGGAGCCGAGGCAGGTGCCCGACTTCATAGCGCTGCGCGGCGATCCGTCGGACAAGATCCCCGGTGCGCGCGGCGTGGGGGCGACGACGGCGGCCAGCCTGCTGAAGCGCTATCCGGACCTCGAGGCGATGATCTCGGACGGCAAGTTCGATGCCCAGTCCGGCGAGTTGAGGCTCTACAAGCGGCTCGCCACCATGGTGACGACCGCGCCGCTCGAACCGATCCCCGACCAGGCGCCGGACTGGGGACGAGCCGCGGCGCTGGCGCGGGCGTGGGAGCTCAAGAACCTCGCCGAGCGCCTCGAGGGACTGGCGAGGGGATAGTCCGGCCGCGTCCGGATCATCCAAATGGTCTAGTCTGCCCACGTTGCGGGGCTATCTCCGTCCCCCTAGGCTCGGGGCCGGAGGAACGCCATGAACACCATGCTGACCGCGCCGCTCGACCGCCAACCCTCGGTCGAGGCGGCGGACGCCGAGGGCGTCTATCGCATCTGGCCGGGGGCCGCGCCCGGGTCGGAGAGCTGGACCTTGGCCGAGCGCACCATGCCGGTGCCGTGGCCGGCCACCACGCCGCGCCGGCTGACCCGCAATGTCGTGACCCCGACCCTGACCGTGTTCCGGCCGCCGCCGGGCAAGTCCACAGGCGCGGCCATGGTGATCGCGCCGGGGGGTGCCTTCCATTTCCTGCTCATCGACCACGAGGGCTACGAGATGGCGCGCTGGCTGGCCGAGCAGGGCGTTACCTGCTTCGTGCTGAAGTACCGGCTCGGCCGTTCCACCGACGACGACAACAAGCTCCTCGAGTTCCGGACCGAACTGCAGGGACGGCTCGCGGCCATGAAGGCCGATCCCGCCCATCCGATGCACCGGACCATGCTCGAGGCCCGGCTCTGGGGCGAGGAGGACGGACGGCAGGCGATCCGCTTCGTGCGCGCGCATGCCGCCAACTGGGGGATCGACCCCAACCGCATCGGCATCACCGGGTTCTCCGCCGGGGGCGGGGTGACGATGGGGCCGGTGCTGGAGCACGATGCCGCCTCGCGCCCCGATTTCGCCGCGCCGATCTATGCCGCCTGGCGCGAAGGCGCGCCCGTCCCGGCCGATGGCTGCCCCCTGTTCATCGTCATCTCCAATGACGACGGCTCGGTCCCGGCGCTCTCGTCGCTGCGGCTCTACGAGGCGTGGCACAAGGCCGGAAAGCCGGTGGAACTCCACATCTTCGGCAATGGCGGCCACGGCTACGGCATGACGAAGGAAGGCTGGCTCTCCGATGCCTGGCCGCCGCTTCTGAGCAACTGGCTGAAGCTGCAGGGCGTGGTGGCGGGATAGCACGACCCGGATGACACCTACATCGCGGCCGCCCCGAAGCGGTCGCGATAGGCGCTGGCCGACAGGCCCGTCAGCTTCTGGAAGACACGGCGGAAAGCCGAGGGATCCTTGTAGCCGACGTTCCAGGCGATGCGCTCGACAGTATCGCGGCTGAACTCGAGCCGTTCGCGGGCGAGCGCGATGCGCAGGGCCTGGAGATACTCGGTGGGCCGCAGGCCCGTGGCCTTGTGGAAGCGGCGCAGGAAGGTGCGCGACTCGAGCCCGGCGCGTGCCGCAAGGTCGGTCACGTTGATCTCCTCGGTGCGGTGCGCCTGCAGCCAGTGCTGCACCCTCAGCACCGCGTCGTCGCCATGCGAGAGGCGCGGAGAGAAGGTCGCGTGGTTGCGCTGCTCGCGGCCGGAGGGATCGACGAGCAGGAACCTGGCCGTGTCGGCGAGGACGGTCGGGCCGAGGACCCGGTGGACGAGGCGCAGGCCTAGATCGGTCCAGGCCAGCATGCCGCCCGCGGTAATGATGTCGCCGTCCTCCACGATCATGTCGCCGGCCGTCACCCGGACATCGGGGAAGGTGGCGCGGAAGGCCTCGTCGTAGAGCCAGTGGGTGGTCGCCCTGCGGCCCGACAGCACCCCGGCGTGACCCAGCATGAAGGCGCCGCCGCAGATCGAAACGAGGGTGGTGCCGGCCGCGTGGCACCGGCGCAGCCAGCCGACGAACGGGCCGGCCTCCGTGGCGGTCAGCGGATCGGCGAGGCGGCCGGGCACGATGACATAGGCGGGAGGGGCTCCAGGGCCGGGGGCGCTGTCGAAGCTGCGCTCGAATCCGTCGAGGCCCGGGCGCCAGTGGCTGGTGCGGATGCGATCGGCGGCGCCGTGCTGGCCGGCATAGTCGTTCGCCACCTGGAAGGCATCGGTCAGGCCGTAGACCGATGCCATGGCGCAGCCAGGGTAGAGCAGCAGTCCGATCTCGGTGCAGCGCAGTCCGTCAGTGGTGTTTGTCACTTCTGGCTCCGACATTGTCAGTTGCAGCAATCGGCGACCGTCGGGGACGAGCTTAGGGTCAACACATCGCGGCGGACAAGGGTCCGCCGGAAGCGAAGGAGAGACCAAATGACCAAGACAATCGTCCTCATCCACGGCGCCTGGCTCAACAGCCTCTCGTGGGAAAAGGTGAAGGCCCGCTACGAAGCCAAGGGTCTTGCGGTGATCGCGCCCGACTGGCCCTTCGACGACCGCGCCCCGGCGGCCCTGCGCGCCAACCCGGCGCCCGAACTGGCGGGGATCGGTCAGCGCGGCATTGTCGACCATTTCGACCGGATCATCCGCGCCCTGCCTGAACAGCCGATCCTGATCGGGCACTCGTTCGGCGGCGTGATCGTGCAGCAACTCCTCGCCCGCGGCCTCGGTGTTGCCGGCGTCGCCATCAACCCGGCTCCTACCCCGGGCGTGCCGCTGGGGCCGCAGGCCATCGTGTCGGCGCTGCCCGTGTTCGGCGACCTGTTGTCGTGGCGGAAGGCCAAGACGATGTCGCCAGAGTTCTTCCGGACC
>JAEYZJ010000198.1 GCA_023430705.1 Pseudomonadota bacterium
GCGACGATGCCGTAGATCAGCGCGATCGTGGCGATGGCGGGAAAGAACGACAGGAAGCCGAAGAAGGCCGCCGCCGCGCAGCGCGGCGAGTTGTCCGGATCGAGGAAGAAGGACTTCAGCGTCTCGACGGCGACGTGACGCCAGCGGGCGAAGCCGGACTTGGGGACAGCAGAGGCTTGGGCATCCATTCTAGGGGACCGCTGTGTGGGGTGAGATTGCAACGAGCGCGGCGCGCTTGGGTTGCGCTGCACGGGCGGCGCGGACGAATGTTGAACGGCGCGGGGTCGCCCGGGAGTCGACGCGGCGGGGCAGCGGCCACATGTCCGCCGAAAGCGATGGTCGCACCGGCGCGGCGGGTGATAGAAGGGCTCGGGGAGTGGGGCCGCATGAGATGTCCCGTCATCGACAGAACACCCGGCGGCGTCGTGACCTGCTGACCGCCTAACCATGGTTCCCGCCTGATGCGCTTCACCGACAGCTTCCTCGAGGAAATCCGGCAGCGCCTGCCGATCTCGCAGGTGGTGGGCGAGCACGTCATCTGGGACAAGCGCAAGAGCCAGCCGCAGCGCGGGGACTTCTGGGCCTGCTGCCCGTTCCACGGCGAGAAGACGCCGAGCTTCCATGCCGATGACCGGCGCGGCATCTACCATTGCTTCGGCTGCGGAGCTTCCGGCGATCACTTCAGGTTCCTGACCGAGAAGGCGGGGATGAGCTTCCCCGAGGCGGTCGAGAAGGTGGCCGGCATGGCGGGGGTGCCGATGCCGGCGCGCGACGTGCGCGAGGAGCAGCGCCAGGAAGTCCGGCGCACGCTGTTCGACGTGATGGAGATCGCGACCCAGTATTTCGAGGCGGCGCTCGGCCACAATATCGGGGCGCGGGCACGCGGCTACCTGCACGAGCGCGGGGTGAGCGCGGCGGCGCAGACGCGATTCCGCATCGGCTATGCGCCCGACAGCGCCAACGGGCTGAAGGAGCACCTCGCAGCCAACGGGGTATCGGCCCAGGAAATGGTGGACGCCGGGCTGGTGGTGGTGCGCGAGGACTCGCCGCTGCCCTATGACAGGTTCCGCAACCGGGTGATGTTCCCGATCACCGATTTCCGCGGCAAGGTCATCGCCTTCGGCGGGCGGGCGCTGTCGCCGGATGTGCCGGCCAAGTACCTCAACTCGCCCGAGACCGAGCTCTTCAAGAAGCGGCTCAACCTCTACAACGGACAGACGGCGCGCGAGGCGGCGCGGGCGGGCAAGCCGGTGATCGTCGTCGAGGGATATCTCGACGTGATCGCGGCGGTGACGGCGGGGTTCGAGGGGACCGTGGCGCCGATGGGCACGGCGCTGACCGAGGAACACCTGCAGCTGCTGTGGCGGATGAGCGAGCAGCCGGTGCTCTGCTTCGACGGCGATGCCGCGGGGCAACGGGCGGCGGCGCGGGCGACGGACCTGGTGCTGCCGCACCTGCAGCCCGGGCGGACGGTGAAGATCGCGACGCTGCCCGAGGGGCAGGACCCCGACGACCTGATCAAGGCGCATGGCCGCGGGGCCTTCGCCGACGTGATCGACCGGGCCCGCTCGCTCAGCGACGTGATCTGGAGCATCGAGACCGAGGGCGGGATGGTGCCGGAGACACCCGAGGCGCGGGCGGCGCTGGAGGCGCGGTTGCGCGCCCGGGCCGGCGCGATCGTCGAGGCCAGCGTCAAGCGCCACTACATGCAGGCCTTCGACGAGAAGCTGCAGGCTTTCTTCGCCCCGGTGCGGCAGCAGCGCTGGGAGGGGCGGGGCAACCAGCGGGGCGGGCGCGGCCAGTTCGGCGGGCGGCAGAACCCGCAGCTGGGAAGCAAGGGCAGCCCGCGCGTGGTGGTTTCCGACACGCTGAGGAACTCGCGCCTGCTGAAGCCGGGCCGGGGTGTCGATGCGACGCCGCGCGAGGCGGCGATCCTGATGACGCTGGTCAACCATCCGGCGCTGGCCGACAGCCGGCTCGAATCACTTGCATCGGTGGAGTTCTCCTCGCCGACTTCGCGGAACCTGCTGGCGGCGCTGCTCGACCTCGTGACGCGCGACCACGATATTTCGGCGGAGGCGCTGAAGGCGGCTCTCGGGGCCCGCGGTTTCGGCGAAGCGATCGAGAAGATGGGCGATTTGCTGGCGCGGCAGGGGGTCTGGCAGATCGGTACCGAGATCGCCGATGGGGACGCCGAGACCGGACTAAAGCACGCGCTGGCCTTGCATTCGAAATCGGTTGAGCTAAATAAGGCCCTGAAGGCAGCCGAACTGGCGTTGGGCGACGACCCAAGCGAAGAAACATTTGAGCGGCTGCGAGACATCCAGAACCAGATTACCACCGTCGATGGCACAGAGGCATTGATCGAAGGGTTTGGTTCGTTATCAGGACGCGCGACACGCAGCTTCTAGACATGAGCTGGCGGGTTCGCGCGATTTCGCCTTTGAGCGAATCAGCTGATGACGGACAAGTGACGGCACATCGGTAACCGCCGCGCTATCGTTTCCCTTTACGATGTCTAAAGCCGTGACCACTTAACGACTTATCGGCGCCCGACCAGGCGGGCACCCGGAGCAGCAAGCTAGATGGCCACCAAGGCAGCGACCCAGACCAAGCCCAAAGACGTTGAGAAGCCGGAAACCGGCACACCCGAGACCCCCGATAGCCCGCTGCTCGACCTTTCCGATGCCGCGGTCAAGAAGCTGATCAAGACCGCCAAGAAGCGCGGTTACGTCACTTACGAAGAGCTCAACGCGGTGTTGCCCTCGGAGGAGGTTACCTCCGAGCAGATCGAGGACATCATGGCGATGTTCTCGGACATGGGCATCAATGTCGTGGACGAGGACGAGGTCGAAGAGGCCGAACCCGATTCGGCGGAAGAAGAGTCGACCGAGATCGCCGAGCGCACCGGCACGGCCGTCGCCTCCAAGTCCAACACCCGCGAAGGCAGCGACCGCACCGACGATCCGGTGCGCATGTACCTGCGCGAAATGGGCTCGGTGGAGCTGCTCAGCCGCGAGGGCGAAATCGCCATCGCCAAGCGCATCGAGGCCGGTCGCGAGACCATGATCGAGGGCCTCTGCGAGAGCCCGCTGACCTTCCAGGCCATCATCATCTGGCGCGACCAGCTGGCGAACGCCGAAATCCTGCTGCGCGACATCATCGACCTCGAGGCCACCTATGCCGGCCCCGACGCCAAGCGCGAAGCGCCGGTGATGCCGTCCGAGATCGAGCGTCCGGCGGAAAGGCGCGAGGAACCCAAGAGCGCCAAGGCCAAGCCGGCGCTGCGCAAGGCCGGCGACGACGAGGACGACTATGTCCCCGAGGAGCCCGAGGCCCCGCAGGACCCGGTCGAGGAAGAGGACGACGACTTCGAGAACTCGCTGTCGCTCAGCGCGATGGAAGCCGAGCTGAAGCCGCAGGTCGTGGCAACGTTCGACCGTATCGCCGAAGCCTACGGCAAGATGCGCAAGCTCCAGGACCAGCACGCCGAGGACCGCCTCGCGGGTGGTGCTCCGGCAACGGCTTCCGACCTCAAGAAGCTCGACACGCTGCGCTCCGAAGTCATCACCGACGTGAAGTCGCTCAGCCTCAACCAGGGCCGTATCGAAAGCCTCGTCGAGCAGCTGTACGACATCAACAAGCGCCTCGTCCGTCTCGAAGGGCGCCTGCTGCGCCTCGCCGAGAGCTATGGCGTCAAGCGCGAGGACTTCCTCAAGGCCCACTACGGCAGCGAACTGGACCAGGACTGGGTGGGCACGATCTCCGGGCTCGGCAAGAGCTGGGGCGAGTTCGCCAAGCGCGAGGCCGACACGATCCGCGAGATCCGCGGCGAGATCACGACGCTCGCCACCGAGACGGGCCTCGATATCGCCGAGTACCGCCGCATCGTGCACAAGGTGCAGAAGGGCGAGCGCGAGGCCGCGATCGCCAAGAAGGAGATGGTGGAGGCCAACCTCCGCCTCGTGATCTCCATCGCCAAGAAGTACACGAACCGCGGCCTGCAGTTCCTTGATCTCATTCAGGAAGGCAACATCGGCCTGATGAAGGCCGTGGACAAGTTCGAGTATCGCCGCGGCTACAAGTTCTCGACCTACGCGACGTGGTGGATCCGGCAGGCGATCACCCGCTCGATCGCCGACCAGGCGCGCACCATCCGTATCCCGGTGCACATGATCGAGACGATCAACAAGATCGTCCGCACGTCGCGCCAGATGCTGCACGAGATCGGTCGCGAGCCGACGCCGGAGGAGCTCAGCGAAAAGCTGCAGATGCCGCTCGACAAGGTCCGCAAGGTGCTGAAGATCGCCAAGGAACCGATCAGCCTCGAGACGCCGATCGGCGACGAGGAGGATAGCAACCTCGGCGATTTCATCCCGGACGTGAATGCGATCCAGCCGATCGACGCCGCGATCCAGTCCAACCTGCGCGAGACCACGACCCGCGTGCTGGCGTCGCTGACGCCGCGCGAAGAAAGAGTGCTGCGCATGCGCTTCGGCATCGGCATGAACACCGACCACACCCTCGAAGAGGTGGGCCAGCAGTTCAGCGTGACGCGCGAGCGTATCCGCCAGATCGAGGCCAAGGCGCTGCGCAAGCTCAAGCATCCGAGCCGCAGCCGGAAGCTCCGCAGCTTCCTCGACAACTGATCCCAAGGGCCGCGAAAGCGGCCCTTTTCATTTGGAACGGGTCCTGCCGCCAGTCGTTGCGCCCTGAGGAGGACGCGATGGACAAGCGGATCGAACAGTTGTTTGCCGACTACGGAAAGTCGTTCAGCGCGCTGGCGCTGCAGGACACGGCGAAGCTCTACGCCGATGATTTCATTGCCGCGGGCCCCAAGGGGATCATTTCCAAGAAGCGGCAGGAATACCTCGACAATGCCGCCGAGGCGGCCGAGTTCTACCGCAGCGTCGGGCAGAAGTCGGCC
>JAEYZJ010000205.1 GCA_023430705.1 Pseudomonadota bacterium
GGCTCGGGCGCCAACCAGGCGGTGTGGCTGGGCTCGATGGGCACGCCGGTCAGCTTCGTCGCCCGCGTCGGGGCGCGCGACAAGCCGCATCTCGAGGCGTACCTGCGCGGTTTCCATGTCGAGCCGATCCTCGTCGCCGATCCGGTGCGGCCGTCGGGCATTCTCGTCACCATCGTCGACCCCGACGGGGAGCGGAGCTTCCTCACCGACCGGGGCGCCAACCTGCTGCTCGGTCTCAGCGACATGCCGGTCTGGATGCTCGAGGTCACGCGCTGCGTGGTGGTCTCGGGCTACTCGCTGTTTGCCGAACAGCCGCGGGCGGCGGTGCAGTGGATGGCGGGCGAGGCACTGCGGCGCGGCATTCCGGTCGTCGTCGACGCGGCCTCGGTGGGGTTCGTCGAGGAGGTCGGCGCCGGCCGGTTCCTCGTATGGACGGCAGGCTTCTCGACGCTCTTTGCCAACGAGGACGAGGCGGCGGCGCTCTCCGGCCGGGACGATCTCGAAGGCCAGATGCAGGTGCTCGGCCCCAATTACGGGCGTGTCGTGATCAAGCTCGGCGCCGGGGGCGCCGCGGCCGGCGATGCGGCCGGCGTGCGCCTCAGGCTGCCCGCGCCGCAGGTCAACGTCATCGACACGACCGGTGCGGGCGACGCCTTCGCCGCGGCGTTCCTCTCGGCCGAACTGGCCGGGTGCGACCTCGAGGCCTGCCTGCGGCGCGGCATCGCGGCAGGATCGGACGCCGTGACGCGGATCGGCGGCCAGCCCGACTAGGCCTGCAACCTACTTCACTTCCATCTCGCACCAGTCGAGGGGTTCGGCGCGGAACTCGCCCCGCGTCCCCTCGATGTCGCCCAGTTCGGCGACGAGGCGCGACCGCACGTCGGCGGTGGTGGCGTGGGGCGCGGTGAGGCCGCAGCCGCGCGCGAGCTGGTAGCGTTCGTTGTCGATGGGCGCGACCTCGGTGCCGTTCTCTGTGATGCGTTTGGTCAACCGGAGCAGCGTGCCGTCAGGTGAGAAGTAGAGCCGGCCTTCGCGGGTGATGGCCGGGCCGATCGCGCCTTCGGCCATGTTGGGCGAAGTCATCTCGGAATGCACCAGGGCGAGCGTGCCGTCGGCGCGGTAGCAGGACGTGTCCTTCTGCGTCGCGATGGCGTCGATCAGCCAGGTCTGGACCAGCACCGAGGCGGCGTCGTCGCCGCCGTCATGGAACTCGAAATGGTCGGCATAGCCGCCGTCGAAGTTGCGGCGCCAGCCGGTCCAGTCGTGCGGGCTCGACTCGAGCAGGGCGGCGCAGGCCTCCCAGGCAGCATGCACCTCGTCGACATCGGGCTCGGAGGCGAGTGACGGGGTGGCGGCGGCGAGGGCTAGGGCAAAGGCGAGGAGCAGGTGGCGCATCTTTGGTACTCCGGCCAAGATCATTCCTCCCTGAGAAAACTGGCAGGGCGGGTCGACAGGGCCGACCAGGTGATGGCCATGCCGACGACGATGGCGAGGACGACGGTGCCGAGCGCCACCCACAGGAGCAGCAGCGGATCGGCCCAGAAGCCGATCTCGAGGACGTGCTCGACGAAGGCCCAGGTGCCGGCGAGGCCGAGGAGCGAGGCCAGCAGCGCGGCGAGGAGGCCGAGCAGGCCGTACTCGACCAGATAGGCGCGAATGACGTCGCCGCGGGTGGCGCCGAGCACCTTCATCACCACGGCGTCGGACTCGCGCTGGCGGCGGCCCGCCGCCATGGCGCCGGCGAGGACGAGGACACCGCTGACCACGGCGAGTCCGCCGATGACCTCGACGGCCGTCGTGACGTTGGCGAGGATGGCGGTGAAGGTCTCGAGCGCCTCGCCGACCGGCAGGAAGAGCAACTCCGGGAAGGCTGCGACGAGGCGCTTCTGCACCTCGAGCTCTTGGCCGGGGGCGGCCTTCATCAGCCCCAGGTAGCTGAGCGGGAAACCGGCGAGGGCATTGGGCGAGAGGACGAAGCCGAAGTTCACGCTGCCCGAGCGCCAGGCATAGTCGCGGAAGCTGCTGATCCGGGCCGTGACCGGCTCGCCGAAGATGCGGAAGGTGATGGTGTCGCCCAGCTTCAGGCCGAGGGGCTCCTTGAGGCGCTGGAACACCGAGACTTCGGGGGCGCTGATCATGTTGGGCGGCCACCACTCGCCTTCGGTGACGGTCGAGTTATCGGGCAGCGTCTGGGCGGCGGTGAGCGGGATCTCGCCCTCGAGCACGAAGGAGAACTCGGGCGGCGGCGTGCGGTTCAGCTCCTTGACCGGCACGCCGTTGATGGCCTCGACGGCGCCGGTCACCATGGGCAGGTCGGAAAAGAGTTCGACGCCGCGGTCGTTGACCGTGAACGCCTTCAGTGCGGCGACCTCGTCCTCGAACAGGTCCATGAAGATGAAGCTCGGCGCGTTGGGGATCGACTCGCGGTTGAGCTGGTGGCGCAGGTTGGCGTCGATCAGCGCGATGAGCAGCAGCAGGGCGAGGCCGAGCCCGAGCGAGAGGATGACCACCGGAGCGGTGGCGCCCGGGCGGTAGATCGACTTGACGGCGTTGCGCAGCGCGGCGTCGGGAAGCGGCGGCACGAGTTTCAGCAGGCGCTGCAGCAGCATGGCGGCGAGGCGAAGGACGAGGAAGGCGCCGAGCACGGCGATGGCGTACCAGAGGACCAGCACCGGACGCCCTGTGGTCAGCGCGGCGAGGGCATAGATGGCGGCAATGGCGAGCCCGAGCGGCAGCCAGACGCCGGGCCGGGCGAGGTTGCGCCAGCCGAGCCCGCCCTCCACTGCGGAGCCGGCGGAACGGAAGAGCAGCGCCGGCTTCAGCCGCCCGGCGCGGACCAGCGGCAGGTAGCCGAAGGCGAAGCCGGTCAGCGCCCCGAAACCGGCAGCGGTCCAGAGCGTCGGCACGTCGACCACCGCCGCCAGCCCCACTCCCAGCAGCCCGCCGACGATGGGCAGGATCAGCAGGCTCAGCACTGTTCCGAGGATCAGCCCGAGCGCGATGCCGGCCCCGGTGAGCAGCATCACCTGGACGAGGAAATGAAAGAGGATGCGTGGTCCCGTGGCACCCAGCGCCTTCATGGTGGCGATCGAGCGCTGCCGTTCGGTGACATAGGCGGAAATCGCGTTGGAGACGCCGACGCCTCCGACCAGCAGCGAAGAGAGCCCGACGACGGTGAGGAAGCGGGCGAAGATATCGAAGAAGCGCCCGAGGTCGGCCGTCGCATCCCGCGGCGCAAGGATTTTCCAGCCGGCATCGGGGAAGGCGCCGAGGATGCGGTCCCTCGCCGCCTCGAAGTCGGGATCGGAGAGCAGCACCTTGTAGCGCCAGGTGGCGAGGACGCCGGGCTTCAGTATGCCGGTGTCGGCGAGGGCTTCGGTCGACATCAGCACCGGCAGTCCGAACTGCAGCCCGGCAGTCACCTGGTCGGGCACGTTGCGCAGGATGCCGGTCAGCACGAAGCGCGCATCGCCGATCGTGACCTCGTCGCCGAGCGCGAGGCCGAGCCGGTCGAGCATCAGTTCGTCCGCGACGAGGCCGTGGCGGCCGGATCGGCTGGCGAGCAGTTCGGGCAGGGGGCGGTCCGTCCCGGCAATCCCGACAGTGCCGAGCATGGGGTAGTTCGCATCGACGGCGCGGATGGCGAGGAAGGCCGACCCGCTGCCGCCGCGGGCGCGGCCCTGCACCTCGACGACCTCGCCCATGCGGCCGAGGGAGGCGAAGACCGCGCGCTCCTCGGCAGTGGCCGGGCGGTAGGACAGCACGGCCTCGAGATCGGCGCCCAGCAGCGTGCGCGCGTCGCGGACCAGTCCCGACTGCAGCGCGGCGGCCACCGAGCCGACGAGCGTGATGGTGCCGACGCCGAGCGCCAGGCAGGCCAGCAGGATGGTGAAGCGGCGGAGGTCGCCGCGCAGGTCCCTGATGGCAACCCGCAGCCAGCCGCGCAGCCAGGTCACGCCGGCACCCGCTCGGTCAGCCGGCCTTCGTTCATCTGCAACAGCCGGTCGGCCTTGGTGGCCAGCGTGGGGTCATGGGTGATGAGCAGGATGGCGGTGCCGCGCTCGCGGGCGAGGGCGAACATCAGCTCGATGACATGCGCGCCGGTTTCCTGGTCGAGGTTGCCGGTCGGTTCGTCGGCCAGCAGCAGCCTCGGGTGCCCGACCATGGCGCGGGCAAGCCCGACGCGCTGCTGCTCGCCGCCCGACAGCGCGCTGGGCAGGTGACCGACGCGAGCGGCGAGCCCGACATCGGCGAGCGCGGTCGCGGCCCGCTCGGCGACCTCTGGCCAGGGCATGGCGGGGTGCGCGATCTCGAGCGTCAGGGCGACGTTTTCGAGCGCGGTCAGCGACGGGATCAGGTGGAAGTTCTGGAACAGGATGCCGAGCGCTTCGCGCCGGAAGATCGCCAGCCGGTCCTCGTCGAGTGCGGTGATGTCGGTGCCCGCCACCTCGATGCTGCCGCCCGTGGCCTGCTCGAGGCCGGACAGGACCATGAGCAGCGAGGTCTTGCCGCTGCCGGAAGGGCCGACGATGGCAGCCACCTCGCCCGCCGCGAGGGTCAGGTCGACGTCCTTGAGGATATGAAGCGGCGTACCGCCGCTGCGCAGGTGCAGGTTGACGCCTTTGGCAGCGACGACGGGCGAGGGCATGGGCGGGCCGGGGGTTGGTGCGATATCAGGCAGACAGGCTCTGCCATACGCAGTTCAATGGCAAGGCACCCGCCCGGTTCCATGCCACGGCCCGACCAACTAGCTGGGCCGGGCCGGCATCCGGGCGAAGGGCCGCACCTCGACCGGGACCCGGCAGGCGATGGCGGCCCTGCGGCCCCATTCGACCGCCTCCTCGAGGTCGGGAAGCTCCAGCACCCAGAAGCCGCCGATGTGCTCCTTGGTCTCGATGTAGGGGCCGTCGGTAACCGACGTGCTGCCGTCGGGATGGGCGCGGATCGAGCGGGCGGCGGAGGGTGCGGCAAGACCGCCGACGAAGGCGCGGATGCCGGCCGCCTTCATCTCTTCGTTGAGCTCCGAGATATCGCGCCGCATCTGCGGCGCTTCGGTGGAAGGGTCGTAGTCGTCGGGATGGTGGATGGCGACAAGGTATTCCGGCATGGCTGTCTCCTCTGTCCGGCACGGCATAGCGCGTCACGGATTGGTCGAACAGCGGCCGTGATTCTCGACACGGGCGGAGGCAACGCGGCAGCCGATCTCCGCGTTGCGGAGGTACGCCACCAGTGGGCGTCGCCGTGCCTTCGCGTAGTCGAGTACAGGAGAAGTCCGAATGGTATCCAGATCCAGCCGCCTCGCCGATGTCGCGCCCTCATCGGCGGTCATCGCCGCAGCACTTGCAGCAGGGCTCATGGCGTCCGCCGTTCCGGCGTTGGCGCAGGATGTTCCCGTCACGCTGGAGCAGGGAGATAATGCCCTGTTCAGTTCGCGCGTCCTGACCACGGGTCTTTCCAATCCGTGGGAGATCACCTGGGGGCCGGACGACAAGCTGTGGGTGACGGAGCGCTCGAGCGGCGAGGTGACGCGCGTCGATCCCTATACCGGCGCGCAGCAGACGCTGCTGACGCTCGACGACGTCAGCGTCGACGTCCAGCACCAGGGACTGCTCGGCATGGCGCTCGATCCCGAACTGATGACGGGGACCGGCAACGACTACGTCTATCTCGCCTACACCTACGAGACCGGCACCGAGGCCGATCCGCAGCCGCGCCTCAGGCTGGTGCGCTACACCTATGATCCCGACAGCCAGCAACTGGTCGATCCGATGGTGCTGATCGAAGGCATCCCGGCCGGCAACGACCACAATGCCGGTCGAATCAAGATCGCCCCGGACGGCAAGATCTTCCTGACACTGGGCGAGCAGGGGGCCAATTTCGGCGGCAACTTCCGGCTGGAGAACCGGGCGCAGTGGCTGCCTACCGCCGAGCAGATCGCCAACAAGGACTACCAGACCTATTCCGGCAAGGTGCTGCGGCTCAATCCGGACGGCTCGATCCCGGACGACAACCCCGAGATCAACGGCGTCAAGAGCCACATCTTCACCTATGGCCACCGCAATCCGCAGGGCATCGACATCAGCCCGAAGGGGAATATCTACGTCGCCGAACATGGTCCGGACACCGACGACGAGCTCAACCTGCTCGAGCCGGGCGGCAATTATGGCTGGCCGGACGTTGCGGGCTTCCGCGACGACAAGGCGTATGTCTATGCCGACTGGAGCAAGGCGCCGGCCAGCCAGCGCTATACCGGCCGCGACATCCCGGCAGGGATTCCGCAGTCCAAGGAAACCGACTTCACCGAGGAGATCGTCGAGCCGCTCGCCACTTACTTCACGGTGGACGACGACTACGACTTCGCCGGCAACTGCGGGTGGATCTGCAACCCGACCATCGCGCCGGGCTCGATCCAGTACTACGAGGGGGGCGCAGGCGGCATCCCCGAGTGGGACAACTCGCTGCTGATCCCGACGCTCAAGCACGGGACCCTCTACGTCCAGAAGCTGAGCGAGGATGGCCTCAGCGTCGATGGGCTGCCCACCGCCTGGTTCCACACCCAGAACCGGTACCGCGACGTCGCGGTGGCGCCGGACAAGAAGCGGGTGTTCATCGGAACGGACGCCTTCGGCACCACGTCGGAGATTTACGGCGACAGCGGCTTCACCAACGTGCTGCTGAACCCCGGCGCGATCCTCCTCTTCACCTATACCGGTGGGGAGGGGACGGCCCAGGGTCAGGACAACGAACTCGCTCCGCTGGCGCCGAGTCCGGGCCAGTCGCAGCAGGGTGGCAGCACGGACCAGAAGAGCCAGGCCGCGCCAGCAGCCAATGGTGCCGACGCAACCGAATCCGGTCCTCCGGCGGTCGCGGGCGATGCCGTCGCCGGCGGCAAGGCCGAGCCCGGCACGGCTGCCGACAGCAAAGGCGCGAATGACGATGCGACGACACCCGCCGGCCAGCAGGACGAGCAGCCGGCCGGCGCCAACAGCAGCAGCAGCAGCAGCAGTAGCAGCAGCGACGACCAGAGCGCCGTGGACCTCGACAAGCTCGTGAGCCAGGGCCGTACGCTCTATGCCACCAGCTGCGGCGCCTGCCACGGCGCTGCGGGACAGGGCGCGCAGGGTCCCGGCTTCATCGACAACGAGGCGGTCGGCGACACGGTGTACCTGGGCCGGACCATCATCCATGGCTTCGGCTACATGCCCCGCTTCGGCGACACGCTGACCGACCAGCAGATCGCGGCGATCTCCAGCTTCATCCGCAACAGCTGGGGCAACCAGTACGGCCCGATGACGGCAGAGGATGTCGCGCGGCAGCGCTGATTGCCGGTCGCCCTGAAAACCGGAAGCCCGGTCCCGCTGGACCGGGCTTTCTGCTGGCCCGGCCCGACTGCAACGGACCCTGATCAGCGCGACGACAGCGGCAGGGTGACACGGAAGCAGGCGCCCGCCTCGGCGCCCGTCACCAGCTCCAGCCGGCCGTTCATGCGCACGATCAGCTGCCGCGAGATGGCGAGCCCCAGGCCGGCGCCCGCCGGGGCGGGCATCCGGCTCTGGCCGCGCGAGAACTTCTCGAAGATCAGCTTGCGGTCGGCCTTGGCGATGCCGGGCCCGTTGTCGGCGATCTCGATGATGTAGCGACCGCGGCTGATGCGCGAGCGCGCCTCGACCATGGGGTCGGGCGCGTCGTTGTACTTGACGGCGTTGGACAGCAGATTGATCAGCACCTGGCAGAGCCGGTCGGCATCGCCCTCGACGGTGGCCCGGCCGGCGCGCGGACCGACGACCATCCGCATGTTGCGGCGCTTGGCCAGCGGCGCGCAGACCTCGATGGCGCGGTCGAGCGCGGCCTCCGCGTCGACGCCGACATTCTCCCACGAGCGCTCGCCGCGCTCGAGCGTACTCAGGTCCAGGATCTCGTCGAGCAGGCGGGTCAGGCGCAGGCTCTCGCGATGGATGGTGGATACGAAGCGGTGGCGCTGGTCGTCGGCGAGGTCGCCTTCGAGCAGGATCTCGGAAAAGGAGCGGATCGAGGCCATGGGGGTGCGGACCTCGTGGCTCACCTGGCTCAGGAACTCGTCCTTCTGCCCGTCGAGTTCGCGCAGCATCAGGTTGGCGTGCTCGAGCTTGGCCGCGGTGGAACGCAGCTCCTCGGATGTGCGCTCGAGCTCCTGCGAATACTCGATGGCCTGACGCGTCTCGCCGGCCATGCGGAACACCTCCTCCATGGAGATGGCATCGCCGGAGACGACCTTGCTCAGCATGACGTGGGCCGAGGCCGCGCCGATCGATCCCGCGAGCTCGCGCTCCAGCCGGTCGATGAACTGGGATGGCGGCTCGTCCGGCACATCGGCGAAGAGCGCACTGGCCCGGGCGTGGCCGAGCACGCGCTCGGCGATGAAGAACAGGTCGTTCGCCGTGGCCGAGCCGCGGATGACCGACGGGCTGCCGGCGGCGGAGGGCCGGAAGATGTCCATGAACAGGCTCGCCTGCACCCGTTCGAGGGCCGAGGGCGAGGTCAGCAGCGAGACGACCACGAGCGTCGCGGTGTTGAGAAACAGGCTCCAGAACACGACGTTGACCAGCGGGTCGATGCCGGCAAGGCCGAACAGCGCCTCGGGCCGGAGCGCCGTTATACCCCACGGGCCATGGGCCATGATGTCGGCGACGAGCGTCGAGGAGCCCGCGAAGGACGGCATGAAGCTCGACCAGGCCCAGATGATGAAGCCGACCGCCACGGCGGCGGTCGCGCCCTTCAGCGTCGCCTCGCGCCAGAACAGGGCGGCGACGATGGAAGGCAGGAACTGGGCCACGCCGCAGAAGGAGATGAGGCCGATCGGCGCGAGGGCGTTCGAGTCCCGCGTCAGGTAGAAATAGAGGAAGCCGAGCAGCAGGATCAGGGCGATGGAGAAGCGCCGCGAGTTCAGCAGCAGCTGGCTGAAGCCCTGTCCGCCAACGGTGCCGCGCCCCTGGGTGAAGCGCAGCACGAGCGGCATGACGATGTGGTTCGAGACCATGATCGAGAGCGCGATCGACTCGATGATGATCATCGAGGTCGCCGACGAGAAGCCGCCGATGAAGCTGAAGAGCGCGAGACCTTCCTGGCCGGCAGCGAGCGGCAGGGTGAGGACGAACATGTCCGGGTTGGACCCGGCCGGCATCGAGGTGAGGCCGAAGAGCGCGATGGGCAGCGTGAAGAGGCTCGCCAGCAGCAGGTAGGCGGGAAAGGCCCAGCTGGCGGTGCGCAGGTGGTTCTCGTTGGAGTTCTCGACCACGGTGATCTGGAACTGGCGCGGCAGGCAGATGATGGCCGCCGCCGACAGGATGTTCATCGCGATCCAGCGGTCGTCGAAAGTGCCGATCGAATAGATGTCGACGCCGGCCGCCTCGGCCCGCGAGAAGATCGCCTCCAGTCCGCCCCCGGCATAGATGACGAAGATGCCGGTGGCGACGAGCGCCGCGAGCTTGACGATCGCCTCGAAGGCGATGGCGGCAACGACGCCCAGGTGCTGCTCCTTGGCGTCGACGTTGCGGGTGCCGAAAAGGATCGTGAAAAGCGCCATGCCGGCGGCGACCGCGAGGGCGAGGCCGACCTCGTCGATGCCGCCGATGCTGCCGGTGCCGACGCGGGAGATGGCGTGGATGGAGGACGTCACCGCCTTCAGTTGCAGCGCGATGTAGGGCGCGATGCCGATCACGGCGATGACGGTGATGAGCACCGCGAGGCGGCTCGACTTGCCGAAGCGCGACGACAGCAGGTCGGCGATCGAGGTGATGCGCTGGTTGTGGCTGATGCGCACGAGGCGGCGCAGGATGAACCACCAGCCGATGAAGACGATGGTGGGCCCGAGGTAGATGGCGACGTATTCGAGGCCGTTGCGCGCGGCCGAGCCGACGGCGCCGTAGAAGGTCCAGCTGGTGCAGTAGACCGAGATGGCGAGGGTATAGACGAACGGAGAGTTGAGGAACCCGGCCCTGCCGCGGCGCGTGCGGCGGTCGCTGACATAGGCGATGAGGAAGAGCAGGCCGACGTAACCGATGGCGATGGCGATGACCAGCTCGGACGACAGCATCAGGCGTCGTCCCCGTCGCGCGGCTCGGCCCCGGGCTCGCGCGGCAGCCTGCGACTCAGCCAGAAGGCACCGGCGATGAGCGCGACCCAGCACACGAAGAGATAGATGAGTTCGACGGGGATGCCGAAGAAGCGGCGCTGCAACTGGAAGACATTGGCGAGCGGGGGCAGCAGCAGCAGGCTTCCGAGAATGGTGAGGAACAGGGCCGCGCTGACAAGCTTGCCGTCCATCGCCCCTAGTCCGCCCGGCCCGTCCCGATCAGGCGTCGCACTTCCTCGAGCACTTCCGCATTGGCGTAGGGCTTGGTGACGAAGGCGTCGGCTCCCAGTTCCTCGGCGGTGCGGCGGTCCTTGGCCTGGCCGCGCGCGGTGAGGATCAGTACCGGCAGGTGGCGCAGCATGTCGTCGGCGCGGATCTGCTTGAGGATGTCGAAGCCCGATCGCTTGGGCAGCATCACGTCGAGCACGAGCACCCTGGGCGGCGCCCGCCGCAGCGTCCCGATGACGGCGTCGCCATCGGTGACCGAGGCAATCGACCACCCGGCCCGGCGCAGGATGAAGTCGAGCGATTCGAGAATGCTCGGCTCATCCTCGGCAATCAGTACATCGACCGCCAAGTTCCCCCCTTTCGCCCGCCCTCCCGCGGACAGTGCAGTTAAGCACACTCAACCGGTTTCGCCATCCTCCAATGCGCGCGCCACCAACGGGGCGCGCACGGCCACGGGACGCCCGCCCGGCGCCAGCGCCTCCTCCTGACGCTCGGCGCAGTCGCGCCGCGGGCACAGGCGGCAGGCCGGGCCGACGGGAACGTCGAGCGCCGCGTCGGCCAGCGCCAGCCCCGCTCCGTACACGGTGCGGTCGGCGTGCAGCACATCGCAGGCGAGCATGATCGAGGTGTGGATGGCACGGTCGCCGAAGCTTGCGGGTCGTCGCGACTGCGCCCGGGCGACGAACAGGTAGCGCGAGCCGTCTGGGAACTGGACGAGCTGGCGGACGACGCGCTCGGGCGTGCGAAAGGCATCGTAGATGGCCCAGAGCGGACAGGCGTGGCCGGCGCTCGGCAGTGGCAGCCCGGGCACCGGGAAGTGCTTGGTCAGCCGTCCGGCCGGGTCGGAGCGGAGGAAGCCGAAGGGCACGCCGCTCTCGCCTGGACGGCGCAGCGTCACCAGCCGGTGCGCGACCTGTTCGAAGCTCGCCGTACAGGCCTGCTGCAGCGCTTCGATGTCATAGGCCAGCGCCTCGGCCCGGGCGAGGAACTGCGCATAGGGAAAGACGACGGCCCCGGCGAGATAGGAACCGAGGGCGCGATAGGCGAGCCGGCGCGCGGTCGGCGAGGTCAGTTCCGGCGCCTGAAGTTCGCGCTCGATGGCGTCGGGCGCGACCAGCTCGGCGAAGAGCCGGGTCAGCTGGAACTGGCGCGTCGCGGCGAAGGTGCTGGTCTGGAACCACATGGTTCGGGCCGCGGCGTCGTAGTGGTACTGACCGGGAAAGCCGGCGGCATCCACCTCGCGGCTGGCGCTGCGCCGCACCCTGATGCCGAAGCGGCGGGCGAGCAGCGCGGCAAGCGTCGCTTCTCCGAACGGGCCTTCTGCCTCGATGCTCTCCCGCAGTCCGGCGGCGACATGCTCGAGGGCGGGGAAATAGTTGTCGTTGACGAAGATGAGGTCGTCGAGTTCGCGCTGCGGCGAGAGCCGCCGAGCCTTGGCATCGACCTCGAACTGGCCGACGAGGCCACGCGCCACCTCGCTCAGTCCCTTGGTCTCGCGCGCAATCGACCCGACGAAGCGGCGGCGCTCGGCATCGTCGAGGTCCGGCACGTCGTCGAGGATCTCGGCGCTCGAGCGGACAGCGGTGATCCCCGAAAGCACGCGGTGCAGCAGCTGTGCCAGCAGTGGATCGGCGCGCAGCCGGTCGGCGTAGTCGTCGGCATTGGCCTGCGCCCCCTCATAGGCGCGATGCAGCCGGGCGATGGCGAGGGCGGCGGCCGGCTGCTGCGCCACGAGGTCGTGCGCCGAGGGCATGGCGATGCCGGCCAGCAGCGGATCGGCCAGCGCTTCCTCGACCTCGGCGATGAGCCGGTGCTCGGAATCGCCGCTGAGCTCGCTCACGTCGAGCCCGAGCGCCTGGGCGAGCCGGAGCAGCAGCGAGCCGCCCACCTGGCGCTTGTTGCTCTCGATGAGGTTGAGATAGCTCGCCGAGATGCCGGCGCGGCGCGCGAGTGTGGCCTGCGAGATGCCGATGGCCCCTCGCT
Organism: Pseudomonadota bacterium; assembly: GCA_023430705.1. GTDB lineage: Bacteria > Pseudomonadota > Alphaproteobacteria > Rhizobiales > Devosiaceae > Devosia_A. Next base: position 12,323 of record JAEYZJ010000205.1, read on the forward strand.
GCGACCTGATCCGAAGCCCGATCGGTGCCCGCAACGCTCCCCTCCCTGTCAACGGATTTACAGCACGTAACAGTCGCGGGAGCAATGATTGACAGAATTACTCAATGAATCCAGCGGTGTATTGCGGCTCTTGTCTCAGTATCGCATCGTGACCTCCTCGCGGTGAGGCCTCCGGCAAAGAACCGGTCCCCCGCGCTTGAGGAGGGACCAAATGACCAACCTGAAGGGCTTCAGCCGTCGTGGCGTGCTCAAGGGCGGCCTCGCCGGCATCGTCGCTACCGGTGTTTCGCCGCTGATCTTCAGCCGGGGCGCCTACGCCCAGGAATTCTGCAACGCACCCACCGGTGATACCGTCACCCTTGGCTTCGTCATGCCGCTCACCGGCGCCTATGCCGACGAGGGCGCCGACCAGCAGCGCGCTTTCGAGCTGGCGGTCGAGCATCTCAATGGCGGCGGCGACGGCGGCATGATCCCGACCTTCTCGTCCAAGACGCTGAAGGGCAACGGCATCCTGGGCAAGAAGGTCGCCTTCGTGACCGGCGACGACCAGACCAAGCCGGATGCCGGCCGCGACACGGCACGCCGCATGATCGAGCGCGATGGCGCGGTGATGATCTCGGGCTGCTCGTCGTCGGGCGTCGCCATTGCCGAGCAGGCCCTGTGCCAGGAAAAAGGCATCATCTACATGGCCGGCCTGACCCACTCGAACGACACGACGGGCAAGGACAAGCGCAAGTTCGGCTTCCGCCACTTCTTCAATGCCTACCAGTCGGGCATCGCGCTCGGGCCGATCCTCGGCGAGGCCTATGGCACCGACCGCGTCGCCTATCACCTGACCGCCGACTACACCTGGGGCTGGACCCAGGAAGAGTCGATGATCGCCGCGACCGAGAAGCTGGGCTGGAAGACGCTCCCGCCGGTGCGCACCCCGGTCAATGCCGGCGATTTCAGCCAGTACCTCACGCCGGTGCTGAACTCGGGCGCCGACGTACTGGTGCTCAACCACTACGGCTTCGACGGGGTGAACTCGATCACCCAGGCCATGCAGTTCGGCATGCGCGACAAGCAGGCCAACGGCAAGGACTTCCAGATCGTGTTGCCGCTCGTCTCCGACCTCATGGCCAAGGGCGCCGGAGAGGCGATCCGGGGCGTCTATGGCACCGCCAACTGGGACTGGCAGCTCGGCGACGAGGCTTCCAAGGCCTTCACCAA
>JAEYZJ010000206.1 GCA_023430705.1 Pseudomonadota bacterium
CGCGAGCCGAAGATGGCGAGACTTAGGAACAATTGCCACAAACGTGGAGAGGGGTGTAGCGCCGCGGACAGGTTAGAGGCTCGTCTGCCGATTCGTTGGCCAGAGCGGGAAACCGGAAAAACCGCAATGTTCCCCTTGCCTGTCGCGTCCGGTTGACACGCAGCGCTACTGGGAACCAAACGAGGGGGGCGGGGGTTTAGTTCCCGGTTTTGATACAGCTTTACCCATCGCGGTTCCGCCCCAATGAAGCCGTTGCCGAGCCACACTGGCCCCCTAGCGTCCTTAGCGAGTTCAGCAGCGATCGGGGGGCTAATCCGATGACTGCCCGAAGAAGGAAGCGCCGTCCGATCATCGGCGATGAGACCTCGAATGCCCTGACGCGCGAGAAGGCGCTGTTCATGGCCCGCAACGCGGACCGTTGCACGCACCTGCTCGTTCGCTACGTCACCGACGAAAAGGCCAACCGTCTCGTCATCACCGCGGCCTTCGCCTTCGACCAGACCCGGTCGTGGCAGCAGGTGCAGGCGGTGGTGACCGCCGACGAACTCCACCGCGAGGTGGGGCCGGACCCGAGCCTGATTGCCGCATTCGGCCAGCTCGACGACGGCATCAGCGCCGCGCGCATCGCGCGGCTGTTCGCGCCACTCACCGTGGCACAGCGCGTGGCCGCCGGCCGCGCCTGACTTTTGTAGCAACCGAGGGTGGCCGCGTGGACGGCCGGGGAGCGCGCATGAAAACCTGTTGGTTCATCGTCATCGAAAGCATGGGCCTGTGGTGGGTCGACTGCGAGGGCAAGGCCTACGGCCCCTTCGAGACCCGCGAGGAGGCCGAGGGCGAGGCCAAGCGAATTGCGCTCACCTATGGCGACGACGCCCGCCGCTCGCAGGTATTCGCCGCCGAAGAGAACGGCACGCACCGGCTGATCTGGTCGGGCCCGGTGCCCGCACTCTAGCCCTGCTTGCCGACATCCTTGCCGGTGCCCACCCGCCGCGCCAGCGCCGAGAAGGACAGCGCCGTGCCGTCGCTGACGGTGGCATTGGCCATGCGCAGCAGCCGCGCCGGGAAGGCGAGGGCGTCGCGCTCGGCGGGCCTGAGGTTCTCCATCGAACGATAGTCGTTCAGCGCCGTGTTTTCGGCCGAGCGCATGGCATCATCGACCTCCTGGCGGGACAGGACGCCCTTGCCGATCAGCGTCTCGTGCATCGCCGCGATGGCAAGATAGAGGCCCTCAAGTTGCAGGTTGGCGCTGTTCATCGGCTTTCTCCCTTGTCGACACATGCTGGTCCTGAACAGAGGGGACGGCAAGCTGGTTCCCATGCGGGGGAGCGGCACGGCGTAAGCTGCGGCGATGTGGGAGAGAACTGGTACGCCCGGATGGATTCGAACCATCGACCATCCGATTAAAAGTCGGATGCTCTACCACTGAGCTACGGGCGCGGAACCGCTTGGCGGATCGGCGCGGAACATAGGCATTCAGCCTCGGCTGTCAACGTAAATAGGTGCGGGAGCCGTGGCTCAGTTGAGCAGCGGCAACGGCTGGCCCGCGTAGTCCGCCGGCTCGCACGGGACGCCCACCTTGTCCATCCGCGCGCAGAGCTCGATGGCGGAGGCCTTGTCGAGCAGTGGACCGGCGACGAGCATCTTGCCGTTCACCCCGTCGCGGTCGGCGAGGACGGGGGAGAGGCCGACGAGCATGGTGCCCACATTCGCGAGCATTTCCTGCCACTGCGACTCGGCAGTGTCGGCGGTGACCGGAAAGCCCAGCGCGATTCCCGGCGCGACGCTGTTGCCGGCGAGCGCCCTGGGCATAGTGTCGGCCAGCGGCACGACGGCGAGCTTGATCTCGTCGCTGCCAGGCGCAAGGGGGCGCTGCTGCACGGCGACCGTGCCGCCCTCGGTCTCGAACGTCAGGGTCTTGCCGGGTCCGATCGAGCCGGTCGCCATCGGGTCGACGGCCGGGGCGGTCCGACGGGTTTCCTCGATCAGCCTTGGAACGCTGACCTCGAGCGCGCCGACTCGCCGGGTCACGGCTCCGGTCGCGTCCTCGCCCATGCTCAGCCGCTGCTGTAACTGGCTGGCGTCGCGCTGCAGCCGTACGGTTTCAGCCTCGAGGCTCGCGACCTGCGAGCGGAGCTGGTTGATGGTCGAGCCTTCGAGCCGGGAGGCGTGCAGAGCCCCGTAGATGCCCGGGGGAACGATGCCGGAGATGTTCGCTCCCAGAATCGCGACAGCCCAGGTGGCGAGTGCCACGATGCCCCACAGCGTCACATCGCCCGCACGAAACTGATCCACCGACCTGGCCAACGGCTTCGTCCCCCGAAAGCCCTGCGAATCGGGCCGATACCGCAGTTTACCACTTCGTAACCGCGTTATCGGATTCCCAACAACTTGCTGCCACACTAGATGGGGAAACGAAGACCCCACTCGAGGGCCCTCAATGACTGAACTTCTGACCATCATCCTTGCCGCCGGCGAAGGAACGCGCATGCGCTCCGATACGCCCAAGGTGCTGCATCAGGTCGGTGGGTTGCCCATGGTCGGACACGCGGTACGGACCGCCATGGCCGCCGGCAGCACGTCGCTGGCGGTGGTGATCGGTCCCGGACATGAGGCGGTCGAGAAGATGGTCGCCTCTCTCGCCCCCCCCGGCACGCGCATCGCCACGCAGCACGAGCGCAAGGGCACCGGCCATGCCGTGCGTCAGGCCGAGGCCGTGTACAAGGATGCCACCGGCCATGTCGTGGTGCTTTATGCCGACACCCCGCTGGTGTCGCGCACGACACTGGAGGGCATCGCCGCGCGCCTCGATGCCGGGGCCGACCTCGTGGTCGTCGGCTTCCGTCCGCACGATACGACCGGTTACGGCCGGCTCATCACCGACAATGGCCGCCTGCTGGCCATCCGCGAGCACAAGGATGCGACCGAGGCCGAACGGGCCATCGGGCTGTGCAACTCCGGAATCATGGGCTTCCGGGCCGAAACCCTGCGATCGGTCATCGACCGGATCGACAATGCGAACGCCAAGGGCGAGTTCTACCTGACCGACGCCGTCGAGCTGGCCAATGTCGACGGGCGCCTGGTGGAGTACATCGAGGCCGACGCCAACGAGGTGATCGGTGTCGATGACCGGCGCAAGCTCGCCCAGGCCGAAAAGCAGTTCCAGGACCTGCGTCGGGACGATTTCATGAGGGCCGGCGTCACGCTGCGCGACCCGGACTCGGTGTACTTCAGCTACGATACGGAAATCGGGCGCGACGTGACCATCTTCCCCAACGTGGTCTTCGGGCCGGGGGTGAAGATCGGCGACGGGGTCGAGATCCGCGCCTTCTGCGACCTAGAGGACGTGACGATCGGGGCGGGGGCCAGCATCGGACCGTTCGTCCGCATCCGTGGCGGGGCCGAACTGGGGCGGGACGTGCACCTGGGCAATTTCGTCGAGGTGAAGAAGTCGAGGCTGGGCGATGGCGTGAAAGCCGGGCACCTGAGCTATCTCGGCGACGCCGAGATCGGTGCGCGCACCAATATCGGCGCAGGGACGATCACCTCGAACTACGACGGGGTGAACAAGTCGAAGACCGTCATCGGCGAAGACGTCTTCATCGGCTCGCACACGTCGCTGGTGGCGCCCGTGAGGATCGGTGACCGAGCCTATACGGCGTCGGGCAGCACCATCAACCGGGACGTCGAGCCGGAGGCGATGGCCATCGCCCGCGCTCGGCAGGAGAACAAGGCCGGCTACGCGCCGAAACTGAAGGCGCGGGCCCTGGCCATCAAGCAGGCCCGCCTGGGCAAGGAGAACCGCTGATGTGCGGCATCGTCGGAATCATCGGAACGGAACCGGTCGCGCCGCGGCTCGTCGATGCGCTGAAGCGGCTCGAGTACCGCGGCTATGACAGCGCGGGCGTCGCGACGTTGGAAGCCGGCGAGATCAACCGCCGCCGCGCCGAAGGCAAGCTCGGCAACCTGGCGCAGAAGCTGAACTTCGAGCCGCTGAGCGGCAATATCGGCATTGGTCATACCCGCTGGGCCACGCATGGGGCCCCGACCGAGGCCAACGCCCACCCCCACGCGACCGACAAGGTGGCGGTGGTCCACAACGGCATCATCGAGAATTTCCGCGAGCTGCTGGCCGACCTTGCGACCGACGGCTACCTGCCGCGCACCCAGACCGACACGGAA
>JAEYZJ010000272.1 GCA_023430705.1 Pseudomonadota bacterium
CGTGTTATATCCTCGGTACCGGCGGTCGCCGCCGCCTCCGCGAGGAAGCCTTTCGGACTCGTGCCGTCGGCCAGCGTCACCGTGCCGATAGAAAGCGGCGCCGGAACGCCGGCGACGAAATGACCGAAGCCTTCCGCATCGAGCGACCAGACCTCGACCGCGATCCTGCTGCCCCCTGAGGCAACACGGACCAGACCCGGCTTGGGGGGCGTCGTTCCGAGCGCGTGGAGGCCGTACTCGGGCGCCGTCTCGGTGGCGCGCACGAAAGTGCCGCCGAGGCGGGTCAGCTCGTGGTTGAGCGGCAGGCCGCTGAGATGGGCGCCCACCACTGCGATCTCGATACGGCCGGGCGCGGCCTTCGCCGCCTTGTCGCCGGTGATGCCCTCGATGGCGCGGGCGATGCCGGCAAGATAGCCGTCGGCGCCGGCCGGGCCGACCAGCGTCAGGCTCGAGGGCAAGCCGTCGCCGCGCCGGCCCGCCGACACGCTGATGGCGGAGAGGTCGAGCAGGTTGACGAAATTGGTATAGGTGCCGAGGTTGGAGTTGAGGGCGATCGGGTCGGCCTCCAGCTCGGACACCGTGTACATGCGCGGCACGGTCGGGACCGCGAGGCAGTCGACATTGTCGAAGATCGGCGCGGTCTGGCGCCGGAGGTCGGCGAGCCGGTACATGGCCTCGAAGGCGGAGACAGCGGTCAGGCCGCGGGCGCCGCCGATGATCTCCAGCGTCACCGGGTGGAAGGCCCCGGGGTTCTCCTCGATCAGCGGCTTGGTCGCGGCGTAGCGCTCGGCCACCCACGGGCCCTCGTAGAGCAGCCGCGCCACCGCGTGCAGCGGCTCGAAGTCGATCTCGATGAGCTCGGCGCCGAGGCCCCTCAGCTTTTCGAGGTCGGCCGCGTAGGCCGCCTCGGCCTGGGCGTCGCCGAAGAACTTGCGCTGGACGGGTGGCGGGATGCCGACGCGGACGCCCGGCGGCTTCGCCCCCGCCACCGGCGCCGGCAGCCTGCGCGAATAGGCGTCCGCCTCGTCATAGGCCGCGGCGACGGCGGCAACTTCGCTGGCGAGATCGACGCTGCGGGCAAAGATCGAGATAGTGTCGAGCGTCCGGCAGGCCGGCACCATGCCGGTGGCCGACAGCAGCCCAAGCGTCGGCTTGAGGCCCACGATGCCGTTCATTCCGGCCGGGATGCGGCCCGAACCGGCGGTGTCGGTGCCGAGCCAAAAATCGACGATGCCGGCCGCCACCGAGGTCGCCGAGCCCGAGCTGGAGCCGCCGGGGATCAGGGCCGGATCGAGGGCGTTGCGCGGCACGCCGTAGGGGGAGCGCACGCCGACGAGGCCGGTGGCGAACTGGTCGAGATTGGTCTTGCCGATGACGACGGCGCCGGCCGCCTCGAGCCGCGCGACGACGAAGGCCGACTTTTCCGGCTCGTAGCTGAAGGCCGGGCAGGCCGCGGTGGTGGGCAGCCCGGCGACGTCGATATTGTCCTTGACGGCAAAGACCAGCCCGGCGAGCGGCCCCGGCTCGGGCCGCGCCTCGACCGCCGCGGCGGCCGCCTGGGCCTCCGCCTCGTCCCGCACATGGATGAACATGGCGGGGTCGTTCCAGAGGCGCAGGCGCTCATGGGCGCGGGCGACGGCGGCAGTCGGCGGGAGGCGCTCGGGCATGGACAACTCACTTCTGGTGCAGAAGCGAGTTGTGCCTGTTTTCTGGGCGATGACAAGCCCGCTGCATACAACGGTCCGGGAGCGGTGGGTCCGCTCCCGGCGTCGGAAGGCGCCCGATCAGGCGGTCCAGCCACCGTCGATGATGTGGACCTGACCTGTCGTGTAGGTCGCGCCCGCGAGGTAGACGGCGAGATCGGCGACTTCCTCGGGCGTGCCGATGCGGCCGATCGGCTGGCGCGCGATGAAGGCCTTCTTTGCCGCGTCGAAGTCGCCGGTTGCCCGCCAGCGCTCGTGCAGCGAGGGGCTGTCGACGGTGCCGGGCGCGATGGCGTTCACGCGGATGCCGCTCGCCGTGTAGTCGGCGGCGATCGACTTGGTGAGGCCGATCACGGCGGCCTTCGAGATCGTGTAGGCGGCCCGGTTCGGCACGCCCTTCACCGACGAGGCCACGGTCGCCATGTTGACGATGGAGCCGTCGCCGCGCTCGAGCATCTGCGGCAGCACGGCCTTGATGGTGCGGACCTGGGCCCAGACGTTGAGGTCGAAGGCGAACTCGAGGTCGGCGTCGGGCATCTCGAGCAGGGTCCCGCTCTGGACGACGCCGGCGCAGTTGAACAGCACGTCGATGCGGCCGATCTCGGCAACCGCCTGGTTCACGTCGTCGGCCTTCAGCACGTTGAGGACGCGGGTGGTCACGCCCGGGGTACCGTCGAGTTCCTTGAGCTTGGCTTCGTTGACGTCGGTGGCGATCACCTGCGCGCCGGCGGCGACGAAGGCGTGGACCGAGGCCAGGCCGATGCCCTGGGCCGCGGCGGTGATGAGGACGATCTTGCCGCTGAGGTCGGCCATTGGAATGCTCCCTAGAGATGGATCGAATGCGAGCCCTCGACGGTCATCCTTTCGATGGCGTCGATGTCCCAGGCGATCCCGAGACCCGGCTTGTTGGAGGGGATGGCTTTACCATCGCGGATGGTCATCCGCTCAGTCGTCAATTCGTCTAGCTGCGGGATATACTCGATCCAGCGGCCGTTCGGAACGGCGGCGCAGAGCGCGACGTGCAGTTCCATGAGGAAATGCGGGCAGACCGCGATGTTGAAGGCCTCGGCCATGTGCGCGACCTTCAGCCACGGGGTGATGCCGCCGATGCGGCCGACGTCGACCTGGATGATCGAGCAGGCATGGCGCTCGAGATACTCGCGGAAGTGGATGAGCGAGTAGAGGCTCTCGCCCACCGCGATCGGGATCGAGGTGTGGTCGACGAGCCGGCTGTGGCCGGAAATGTCCTCGGCCGTCAGCGGCTCCTCGAACCAGCCGATGTCGAGCGGCTCGTAGGCGCGGGCGCGGCGGATGGCCTCGTCGACGTTGAAGCGCTGGTTGGCGTCGGTGAAGATCTCGAAGCCCGGGCCCACGGCCTCGCGGACGGCCCCGATGCGGCGCACGTCCTCGTGGATGGGGCGGCCCACCTTCAGCTTGCAGCCGCCGAAGCCGTCGGCCTTGGCGCGCAGCGCGTCCTCGATCAGCGCCTGCTCCTCGAGATGCAGCCAGCCACCCTCGGTGGTGTAGAGCGGGATGGCCTCCTGTGCGCCGCCCGCCAGGAGATGCAGCGGCAAGCCGAGCTTGCGGGCCTTGAGGTCCCACAGCGCGGTGTCGATCGCGGCCAGCGCGATCGAGGTGATGGCCCCCGTCGTCGTCGCGTGGGTGAGGAACAGCAGGTCGCGCCAGATGCGCTCGATCTCGAGCGCCTCGCGGCCGATGATCGCCGGCACGAGGGTGCGCTTGAGCAGCTCGATGACCGAATGGCCGCCGGTGCCGATGGTGTAGCTGTAGCCCGTGCCGACGGCCCCGTCGGCGTCGGTGATGCGGACGATCGGGGTTTCCTGGCTGACGAAGGACTGGATCGCGTCGACCCGCTTCACCTTGGGCTTGAGGTCGACCATCAGGACCTCGACCTTGGCGATCCGCGCCATAGCTACCCCTCCGCTACCGGTTCGAGCCGGCTTGTTGTGCATATGTGAAAAGACTATTCGTGAGTAAGCACGAGGGGTGTGAGGCGTCAATCACACCTAAGGGGGGAAGCGTGAGCCAGCTCGAGGATTCGGACAAGTACCGCGCGCCGGCGCTCGACAAGGGCCTCGACATCCTCGAACTGCTGGCGGGCAGCGAGGAGGGGCTGAGCCAGGCGGAGATCGCCAAGGCGCTCAGCCGCTCACCCAACGAGATCTACCGCATGCTCGACCGTCTGGTCCGGCGCGGCTACGTGCGGCGCACCTCGGCCGACCGCTACGAGGTGACGCTGAAGCTGTTCGAACTCGCCTTCGCGCGTCCGCCGCTGCAGCGGCTGCTGAGCCAGGCACTGCCGGTGATGCGGCGCTTCGCGCGCGATGCCGAGCAGGCCTGCCACCTCGCGACCTACGATCGCGGCGCGCTGGTGGTGGCGGCGCAGGTCGACGGGCCGGGCTACTGGAACGTCTCGATCCGCGTCGGCTCCCGCATCAGCCTTGTCGATACCGGTTCGGGCCACGTCATGCTGGCCTTTGCCGGGCCGGAGGAGCGGCGGCTGATGCTCGAGGAGCAGGAGCCGCGCGAAGCGCTGACGCCGGCGCTCGAGGAACGGCTGCGGCAGGTGCGCGAGCAGGGCTACGAGAACATGCCGAGCCGCCAGATCGCGGCGGTCAGCAACCTCTCGGTGCCGGTCCTCGGGCCGATGGGCCGCTTGCTCGCGGTGCTGACCTGCCCCTACTCGGAACGGCTCGATGTCAGGTCGGCGCCGACGCGCGACCAGGCGATGGCGATGCTGGTCGCCGGCGGCGCGGAGATCTCGCAGGCCGGGCAATAGGCCGGACGGAGGGGTTGGCCGGGAGGCGTCCCGCTTGCTCTTGTTCACCTTTGCGGAGCCTGCCAGCATCGAGGGCAGGCGGGAGCGTCACAAGGAGAAATGACCAGATGAAGCGATACGGTGCGGTGCTCGGCCTCAAGCCCGAGGCGGTCGAGGAGTACGTGCGGGTGCATGCGGCCGTATGGCCGGACGTGCTGGCGCAGATCAGCCGGAGCAACATCCGCAACTACTCGATCTTCCTCAAGCGCCCCGAGAACCTGCTGTTCTCCTATTTCGAGTACCACGGCACCGACTACGAGGCCGACATGGCGGCGATGGCGGCCGATCCCGTGACGCAGGACTGGTGGGCGCTGTGCATGCCGATGCAGGCGCCGCTCGAGACCCGCAAGGACGGCGAGTGGTGGGCCTCGATCGAGGAAGTGTTCCACACCGACTGAGTGGCGGGGGCGGGACTGGCGCGGCGCGCGCGTCCGGGTCAGTATGGCGCGGCAACATAAGCCGCGGCAGCCGTGATGCGCCGCACGAGGAGGCGCACCGTCATGAACCAGCACCTGCCCTTCACGCCGCCCCGCCTGTCCGATCCGCGCCTCGTCACCCGCCGCTACCGCATGCTTGTGGACGGCCGGTCCATCGAGGCGGAGAGCGGCGAGACGATCGAGCGGGAGAGCCCGGCCTATGCCGGGTTCGTCGCGGCGGAAATTCCGCGCGCCTCGCGCGCCGATGCCGACCGCGCCATCCTCGTCGCCCGCAAGGCCTTCGACGAAGGGCCGTGGCCGAAGCTGCCGGGCGCCGAGCGGGCGAAGATGCTCCACCGGATCGGCGACGCCATCACCGCCCATGCCGAGGAACTGGCGACGATCGAGGCGCTCGAGGGCGGCAAGGCGATCACCGGCGTACGCGGGGAAGTGGCGTCCTCGGCCGCGCTCTGGCATTTCGCCGCCGGGCATGCGCAGGGCCTGACCGGGGAAACCCACAACGGGCTGGGCGAGAACGTGCTGGGGCTGATGCTGCGCGAGCCGCTCGGCGTCGTCGGCATCATCACGCCCTGGAACTATCCGCTGCTGATCGGCTCGGAGCGCCTGCCCTGGGCGCTGGGCGCGGGTTGCACCGTGGTGCTGAAGCCGTCCGAGTTCACCTCCGGCTCCTCGATCCGGCTGGCCGAGCTGGCGCGCGACTGCGGCCTGCCGGACGGGGTGTTCAACGTCGTCACCGGCTATGGCGACCCGGTCGGGCAGGCCTTCGCCGAGCATCCGGCCACCGACTTCGTCAGCTTCACCGGCTCCTACCGGGTCGGCCAGATCGTGGGCGGCCTCGCCGCGTCGCGGATCAAGCGCGTCGGGCTCGAGCTCGGCGGCAAGGGTCCGCAGATCGTCTATGCCGACAGCGACATGGCGGCGGCCGCCGACACCATTGCGAGCTCGGTGTTCGGCAATTCCGGCCAGACCTGCATCGCGGGGAGCCGCATGATCGTGGAGGAACGGGCCCGCGACGAGATGATCGACCGGCTGACCGAGATCGCGCGCCGGGTGCCGATCGGCGATCCGCTCGACGAGGGGGTCAGGGTCGGCTCGCTGATCCATCGCCCGCATCTGGAGAAAGTCGAGAGCTACGTGGCCGCCGGCCAGGGCGAGGGCGCCGAGATGGTGACGGGCGGCGCCCGGCTGGGCAATGTCGGCAATTACTACGCGCCGACCATCTTCCGTGGCGTCACCCCCGAGATGACCATCGCCCGCGAGGAAATCTTCGGGCCGGTGCTGTCGACCTTCACCTTCACCGAGCCCGAGGAGGCGGTGGCGCTCGCCAACGATACCCATTACGGGCTCTCCGCCCATGTGTGGAGCCGCGACCTCGACAAGGCCCTGTCCACCATCCGCAGGGTGCGGGCCGGACGCACCTGGATCAACGGGTCGGGCGACGGCACGCCGGAAATGGGCATCGGCGGCTACAAGCAGAGCGGCATCGGGCGCGAACTGGGCAAGTACGGGTTCGACGAGTACTCCGCCTTCAAGAACGTCTACATGACGCTGAGGCCCCGCGCCGGCTGGCTCGGGTGAAGTTGACGCGCGCGATTGAAGCGCCTAACTCGGGCGCATGAAACGCGATACCCACAAGCCCGCCGGTCCCTCACAGCGCATGCTGCGCGTGGGCGAACTGGTGCGCCATGCGCTGGCGCAGCTGTTCTCGCGCGGCGAGATCGAGGATCCGCTGCTCGAGGGCAAGGTGATCACCGTGCCCGAGGTGCGGATGACCCCCGACCTCAAGCTCGCCAATGCCTATGTGATGCCGCTGGGCGGCGAAGGCGCCGACGAAGTGGTGGCGGCGCTCAACCGGCACCACAGGTTCATCCGCGGCCGCGTCGCGCCCGAGCTCGACCTCAAGTTCGCGCCCGACCTCCGCTTCTTCGTCGACAACACCTTCGAGGAGTTCGGCAAGATCGACGCACTGCTCCGTTCCGAGCGGGTGCAGCGGGACCTCAACCCCGACGGGGACGACGAGCAATAGGCCGGATGCCGGGGGTCCAGACCGCCGGCGGCTGCCGTCCCCACTCTCAACCAGCGCGGGCCGCGACCCGATCCCTGCCGCGCGCGGGGACGCCGCTCCCGCGCATTCGGCCCGAAGGTGCCTCCAATGTCCCAACCCAGATCGAACAAGCGCGACGTTTCCGGCTGGCTGGTCCTCGACAAGCCCTATGACATGACCTCCACCCAGGCGGTGGGGAAGGTGCGCTGGCTGTTCGGGGCCAAGAAGGCCGGCCACGCCGGCACGCTTGACCCGCTGGCGACGGGCCTGCTGCCGATCGCGCTGGGCGAGGCGACCAAGACCGTGCCGGCCGTGCAGGACGGCACCAAGGTCTACCGGTTCACCATCAAGTGGGGCGAGGAGACGACCACCGACGACACCGAGGGCGAGGTCAGCGAACGCTCCGACGTCCGGCCGGATGCGGCCGCCATCGCCGCCGCTCTCCCCGCCTTCACCGGCGAGATCCTGCAGACGCCGCCGGCCTTCTCGGCCATCAAGATCGACGGCGAACGGGCCTACGACCTCGCCCGCGCCGGCGAGGAGGTGGTGCTCGAGCCGCGGCCGGTGTTCATCGAGGCGCTGACCCTCCACGCCCATGAGGGCGACACGAGCGTCCTCGAGATGACCTGCGAGAAGGGCACCTATGTGAGGGCCCTGGCCCGCGACCTCGCCCGGGCGCTGGGCACGCGCGGCCACGTCGTCCAGCTCCGCCGCAGCCAGGTGGGCCCGTTCGGCGAGGCGCAGGCCGTGAGCCTTGCCGACCTCGAGGCGGCGGCCGATCGCGACAGCCTGCTCGCGCCGGTCGATGCCGGCCTCGCGCTGCTGCCTGAAATCCGGCTGACGCCGGAGCAGGCGGTGGCCGTACGGCACGGCAATCCCGTGCTGCTGACGGGAGCGCGCGCCCCGGTGTCGCTCGAATCCGCCTGGGCCAGCTGCGGCGGCAGGGCCGTGGCGCTGGGCCGCGTCGAGACCGGGCAGTTCAAGCCGCAGCGGGTCATTGCGGGCTAAAGGCGGAACCAAGTCCCCCCGCGGCGCATTCTGCTGCACTCGGAAGAAGGCTGGGGGCCGGACCATTACCGCTGGGGCGACGCATGGCTGACGGGTTCGTCCCGGCTGAAACGACTGTCCGTCCGGCGCGTCGGCAACGCGTCGCACGCCCTATCGCAGTCTATCTCTTCGTTCTCGCATTGGTCGCGCTCGTTCCCGCCTTCATCTTCTCGGCGGTGCTGCTGCAGCGCAACAACGAGGCGCAGGAGCGCGTCGTCGAGACCCTCATCACCGGCAACGCGCGGGCCATCGTCCAGGCGGTGGACCGCGAAATCAACGCCAACATCACCACGCTGCGCGTCCTCGGCACGACACCGCCGCTCAGCCCGGCCGACTATCCCGCCTTCCACGACCGGGTGAGCGAGGCACTCGCCGACACCGGCTCGTATGTCTACCTCGTCCATCCCGACATGACCTCGGACCTGTCGACCCGGATCGGGCTCGACCAGCAGGAGGTGGTTACAGTCGCCGACGTGGACACGGCGGAGCGCGCCTTCAGGACCGGCGAGGTGGTGGTTTCGGACGCCGTGTTCGGACGGCTGTCGCAGCAATGGGTGGTCAACATCCTGCAGCCGATCTTCCCGCCCGGGGAGACGCCGCTGATCCTCGGCTTCAGCCGGGCGGCGAGCCAGCTGTCGATGGCGCTGCTCGCCAGCAAGATGCCGGAGGGCTGGCACGTGGCGCTGGTCGACCGCAAGGGCGTGATCATCGCGCTATCGGGCGGGGGCGGGCAGACCGGCGACGCCTTCAACCTGATCCCGCTCGACCAGATGGGCTCGAGCTCGGGCTGGCGGGACATCCGCGCCGACGGCAAGGACTACCTCGTGGTGACGCAGCAGTCGCTGCTGACCGGCTGGAGCCTCGTCGCCTGGGCCGAGCGCGACGTCGTCTCGCGCCCGCTGGCCGACGCCTTCTGGTCGCTGCTGGCCGGCGGCGTACTGCTCGCGGCGCTGGTGGTGCTGGTGATCTACGGGGTGAGCCTGCAGATCGGGCGCTCCGTGCACGGGCTCGAGGCCGATGCCAAGCGGCTCGGTTCGGGCCAGCCGGTCGAGGCGCGGTCCTTCCCGATCGCCGAGATCGAGACGGTATCGGCGGCGCTGGGCGATGCGTCGCGGCGCCGGCAGGCAGCCGAGACCGAGGTCCGGTTCCTGATGCGCGAGCTGGCGCACCGGTCCAAGAACCAGATGACCATCATCGCCGCCATGGCCAAGCAGACCGCCCGCGGCGCCGACAGCGTCGCCGATTTCGTCTCGAGCTTCGAGCGGCGCATCTTCGGGCTGGCGCGCTCCACCGACCTGTTGCTGGCGCACGGCGTCGCCGGCGTCGACCTCAAGGAACTGCTGGTCAGCCAGATCGATCCGTTCTGCCCGGTCGACGGAAAGCAGGTGGTGGTCGACGGACCCACGCTGCGGCTCAACGCGCAGGCCGGCCAGATCCTCGGCATGGCCGCGCACGAGCTGGCGACCAACGCGGTGAAGTACGGCGCCTTCGCCCGGGAGGGAGGGCGGCTCGAGGTGACCTGGACGCTTTCCCGCGACCGGGTCGATTTCGTCTGGCACGAGACCGGCAGCGGCCCGGTACAGAGCATCCCGCGCCGCGGCTTCGGGACGACCGTGCTCGAGAACATGGTGGGCCGCTCGCTCAACGGTGAAGTCAGCCGCGAGGTGCACGGGCACGGCATCACCTGGCGCTTCTCGATCCCGCTCACTTCGCTCGATCCCAGCGAGACGCTCAACAGCCCGCCGGAGGCCGAGGGCCGCGATCCGGGCGACAAATAACTGGCGTTTGGCCTGTGTTTCCCCTATAGAGCGCGCCAAGTTCCGGCCTGCCGGCACTGCTCATGGCTCCGCCTGGACGACATCCCGGGCGGCCGCGTCCTGTTGATCCTCCAGTTGAAAGGACCATTCCGATGTCGATTACCGCTGAGCGCAAGACCGAGCTCATCAAGGACTTCGCCACCAACAAGGACGACACCGGCTCGCCGGAAGTCCAGGTCGCGATCCTGTCCGAGCGCATTGCGAACCTCACCGAACACTTCAAGTCCCACAACAAGGATAACCATTCCCGTCGTGGGCTGCTGAAGATGGTTTCGACGCGCCGTCGCCTTCTCGACTACGTCAAGAAGAACGACGAAGCGCGCTACAAGGCGCTGATCGAGCGCCTGGGCCTGCGCCGCTAAGGCGCCGGGCTGCAACTTGGTCGCGGGGTACGCCCCGCGATCCCTTCGACCGGCAGACGCGCCGGTCGGGACCATGCGTAGGCTGACGAACTACGCGGAGCATGGCGAGATCATCGGCCGCTCACGGTGCCCCCGCGGGCACTCTCGTTCCGGAGCCTGTCCGGCAGACTGCAAGGGTTGCGGTCCGGACGGGCGGATACCGGAAACAGACATGAGCGGCTCATCGTCTTGTCCATGTTCCGCCCCGCCCAGACAGCGGGAGTCAGCGAACAAACCGTGCCGATTTTGGGCTGGCGGTGCACATGGGGTGCATCGCTCGCTGGCACACCGGATGAGTTCGCGGGGTGGCTACGCCCCCGCGTTCCCGCTCATTCCGGCAGAAAGGAAAGACAACATGCCCATCAAGTTCGATCACCACAAAGTCGAGCTCAACTGGGGCGGCCAGCCGCTCACCCTCGAGACCGGCAAGGTGGCCCGCCAGGCCGACGGCGCCGTGTTCGCCACCCTGGGCGAGACCGTCGTCCTCGCCACCGTCGTGTCGGCCAAGAAGCCGAAGCCGGGCCAGGACTTCTTCCCGCTGACCGTCAACTACCAGGATAAGTACTTCGCCGCCGGCAAGATCCCGGGCGGCTACTTCAAGCGCGAGGGCCGCCCGACCGAGGCCGAGACGCTGACCTCGCGCCTCATCGACCGTCCGATCCGCCCGCTCTTCCCCGACGGCTACAAGAACGAGACCCAGGTCATCGTCACCGTTCTCCAGCATGACATGGAGAACCAGCCCGACGTGCTCGCCATGGTCGCGGCCTCCGCGGCGCTGACCATTTCCGGCGTGCCCTTCATGGGCCCGATCGGCGCGGCCCGCGTCGGCTACATCGACGGCGAGTACGTGCTCAACACCCCGATCGACAAGCGCCCGGACAGCAAGCTCGACCTCATCATGGCCGGCACGCAGGACGCCGTTCTGATGGTGGAGTCGGAAGCTCAGGAGCTCTCCGAGGAGGTCATGCTCGGCGCCGTCATGTTCGGCCACGCCGCTTCGCAGAAGGTCATCGACGCGATCATCAAGCTGGCCGAGATGGCCGCCAAGGAACCGCGCGATTTCACGCCGCCCGACTATTCGGCGCTCGAGAAGGACGTGCTGGCGATCGCCGAGGCCGACCTGCGCGCCGCCTACAAGCTGACCGACAAGGCCCAGCGCTATGCCGCCGTGGACGCCGCCAACGCCAAGGTGAAGGAAGCCTTCGCGGCGCGGATCGAAGCCGGCGAAGTGTCGGCCGAGGACCTGGGCGAAGTCGTCCACAACCTCCAGGCCAAGATCGTCCGCTGGAACATCCTCGACACCAAGACCCGCATCGACGGCCGTGACCTCGTCACCGTCCGCCCGATCGTGGCGGAAGTCGGCGTGCTGCCGCGCACCCACGGCTCGGCCCTGTTCACCCGCGGCGAGACGCAGGCCCTCGTGGTCGCCACCCTCGGCACGGGCGACGACGAGCAGTTCGTCGACAGCCTCGAAGGCACCGGCAAGGTGAACTTCATGCTGCACTACAACTTCCCGCCCTACTCGGTCGGTGAAGCCGGCCGCATGGGCTCGCCCGGCCGCCGCGAGATCGGCCACGGCAAGCTCGCCTGGCGCGCGATCAACCCGATCCGTCCCTCGGCCGTGGAGTTCCCCTACACCATCCGCGTCGTCTCCGAGATCACCGAGTCGAACGGCTCGAGCTCGATGGCGACCGTGTGCGGCACCTCGCTGGCGCTGATGGATGCGGGCGTGCCGATGAAGAAGCCGGTGGCGGGCATCGCCATGGGCCTCATCCTCGAAGGCGACCGCTACGCCGTGCTGTCCGACATCCTGGGTGACGAAGATCACCTGGGCGACATGGACTTCAAGGTCGCGGGCACCGCCGACGGCGTCACCTCGCTGCAGATGGACATCAAGATCGCCGGCATCACCGAGGAGATCATGAAGGTCGCGCTCGGCCAGGCCAAGGACGGCCGCGAGCACATCCTGGGCGAGATGGCCAAGGCCCTCGACACCTCGCGCGCCACGGTGGGCGAGTTCGCTCCGCGCATCGAGACCATCACCATCCCGACCGACAAGATCCGCGAAGT
>JAEYZJ010000282.1 GCA_023430705.1 Pseudomonadota bacterium
GTCCCATCTCGTGCCCTTCGGCGAATACCTGCCGTTCCCATCCTTCTGGCGCATGTTCGGCATCAACCAGTTCGTGCCCGGCACCAATGGCTGGGCCGCTGGCGACGGCAGGCGGCTGCTGAGCCCGCCGGGCTCCCCCGCCTTCCTCGCCCTCGTCTGCTACGAGGCGGTCTTTCCCGGCGATATCGGCGATCCGTCCGGGGCGCAGTTCATCCTCAATGTCACCAACGACGCCTGGTTCATGGGCTCGATCGGCCCGGCCCAGCACGCCCACCACGCCCGGCTGCGGGCCGTCGAGACCGGCCTGCCCATGCTGCGCGCCGCCAATACCGGCGTCACCCTCGCCATCGATCCGCTCGGCCGCGTCACCGCCCGCCTCGCCGAGGACCAGGTCGGCGTGCTCGATGTCGTCCCCGCCGCGCCGCTGTCGGGCGGCACCCTCTTCAACCGCGTCGGCGAGCTGCCGTTCTGGATAGCTGTTGTGCTCGGGATACTTGGCTCGGTCGTCGTCTCGCGCCGGCCGCGCCGCCTCGCATGATTTTTGCGCGGCATGCGTTCATCAAGACATAAAGCTTCCTTTATATCCCCTTGACCGCAGTCCTCCCGAGTGGCAAAACTCCCGCCAAGGGTGCGATTTTCGCACTTTTTGAGCACTTTTCGGGGTTTTGCCTTGGCTCGGTCCTCCTACCTCTTCACATCGGAATCGGTTTCCGAAGGTCATCCGGACAAGGTCTGCGACCGGATCAGCGACGAAATCGTCGACCTGGTCTTCCGTGAGGCCAGGAAGGCCGGCATGGATCCGGCCCAGGTCCGCATCGCCTGCGAGACGCTGGCGACCACCAATCGCGTGGTCATCGCCGGCGAGGTCCGCGTGCCCGAGACGCTGCTCAAGAAGGGCAAGGACGGCAAGGTCCTCGTCGATGCCGCCGGCCATCCGGTCGTCAACCCGGCCAAGTTCAAGTCCACCGCCCGCAAGGCGATCCGGGCCATCGGCTACGAGCAGTCCGGCTTCCACTGGAAGACCTGCCGGATCGACGTGCTGCTGCACGGCCAGTCGGCCGACATCGCCCAGGGCGTCGACGAAAGCGGCAACAAGGACGTCGGCGCCGGCGACCAGGGCATCATGTTCGGCTATGCCAGCCGCGAGACCCCCGAGCTGCTCCCGGCCCCGATCTACTACGCCCACAAGATCCTCGAGGCGCTGACCGTCGCCCGCAAGTCGGGCGAGGGCGCCGCCATCAAGCTCGGTCCGGACGCCAAGAGCCAGGTGACCGTCAAGTACGAGAACGGCCGCCCCGTCGGCGTGACCCAGATCGTCGTCTCCACCCAGCATGTCGACGAGACGCTGACCTCCGAGGACGTGCGCGCCATCATCGAGCCCTATGTGCGCGCCGCGCTCCCCGACGGCTGGATTTCCGCCGACACCGTCTGGCACGTCAATCCGACCGGCAAGTTCGTCGTCGGCGGCCCCGACGGCGATGCCGGCCTCACCGGCCGCAAGATCATCGTCGACACCTATGGCGGCGCGGCCCCGCATGGCGGCGGCGCCTTCTCGGGCAAGGACCCGACCAAGGTCGATCGCTCCGCCGCCTATGCCGCGCGCTACCTCGCCAAGAACGTCGTCGCCGCCGGCCTCGCCGATCGCGCCACCATCCAGCTCAGCTACGCCATCGGCGTGGCCAAGCCGCTGTCGATCTATGTCGACCTCCACGGCACCGGCAAGGTCGAGGAAGCCACGCTCGAAGAGGTGCTGGGCCAGGTCTTCGACCTCAGCCCGCGCGGCATCCGCACCCGGCTCGACCTCAACAAGCCGATCTACGCCAAGACCTCGGCCTACGGCCATTTCGGCCGCAAGCCCGGCCGCGACGGCTCCTTCAGCTGGGAAAAGACCGACCTCGTCCCGGCCCTCAAGGCCGCGGTGAAGGCGGCCTAGCCGGCCACGTCCCCGATCCGGCCCTCGTCATCCGCGGGCTTGCCCCGCGGACCCACTTGTCGCTCGCAGGTGGCTCCCCATCCCCTTCGCGCCGGCGCCCTCGTGGTGTAGGTGACACCGCATGACCGACGACAAGCTCCATCACCCCCTCAACGTCTCCGGCGAGCCGCGCGCCTTCTTCGGGCGCCGCTCGGGCAAGCGCCTGCACCGCGGGCAGGACCGGCTGTTCCGGGAGGTCCTGCCCACGCTGGCGGTGACCCTGGGCGACGGCGCGCTCGATCCGAAGGGCCTGTTCCCGACCCCGCCGGAGCAGGTCGTGCTCGAGATCGGCTATGGCGGCGGCGAGCACCTGGCCCGCCAGGCCCGGCAGAACCCGCAAACCGGCTTCATCGGCTGCGAGGTCTTCTCGGGCGGCATCGCCAAGCTCCTCGAAAAGATCGACGAGGAGGAGCTCGCCAACATCCGCCTCTACACCGACGACGCGCTGAAGCTCCTGCACAAGCTCCCCGACGCCAGCCTCGACGGGGCCTATCTCCTCTATCCCGATCCGTGGCCAAAGACGCGCCATCACAAGCGCCGCTTCGTCTCGCCGCTGACGCTGGCCGAACTCGCCCGCGTGCTGAAGCCGGGCGCGGTCTTCCGCTTCGCCACCGATATCGAGGATTATGCCAACTGGACGCTGGCCCATGTGTTGCGCGCGCCGGCCTTCCGCTTCGCGCCTGAAGCCCCGCGTCTGTGGCATGAGCCCTATGCGGGCTGGGAGCCGACCCGCTACGAGGAGAAGGCCCGCCTCGAGGGGCGCAACATCAGCTTCTACCTGAGTTTCACGCGGCTCTAGCCGCCTGCGGCGCGGGCGAACCGCACAGCGATCCCGCCGCCATCTGGCGGTCTGTTCGGCGAGCGTCGACGCTTTTCGTCCTTCCGGGGCTGGAAAATCGGCTCAAGCTCCCGATATCCCGCCGGAGGGAACGCTCTTCCATCCGGTGGAGATCAATCTTGAGGAGTTGGCGCCATGCGAGAGCAACGCCCACCCGTCACCCGGGAGATCATCGAGGAGGCGATCGAGAGCATGCTCACCGGCCGACACAGCAAATGGACCCCGGTCGTGCTTCTGCACCTGCGCACCCAGACCATGCGCTTCTCCGAGATCCAGCGCGATATCGGCACCATTTCGCAGAAGGCGCTCACCCAGAGCCTGCGCGCGCTCGAGCGGGACGGGTTCGTCTCGCGCACCAGCTACGCCACCATTCCGCCGCGCGTCGACTATGCCGTCACCCGGCTCGGCCAGGAAGCGCTGAAGGCCTTCGAGGCCTTCGAGTCGTTCGCCGCGCGCCACTGGCAGGAGGTGCTGGAGGCGCGGCTTCTGTTCGATGCCCGTGACCCGGCAGGCGACGACGTCCCGTTCGTGAGCCTGGGCTCGGGACGGTAGCGGATCGGCCGGCAGCCGGCCGATCCGGAAAGAGGGACGTCAGTTGTCCTTGTCGCCCTCGAACAGCAGCGAGTCGGTGATCACCGGCGCGCGCGTCGGGGCGGTGTCGGTCTTGCTGAGCACACGGGTCCTCTGGTGGGCGGGGGGCTTTATCGGCGACAGCGTGTCCGCGTCGAAATACGCAAACCCGGTCCTGCCGTCCGCCAGCCTCACTTCGGCGCGCAGGACGTTGTCGGAGTCCTCGTAGACCTGGGTGACGGGATAGCCCTTCTGTTGCAGCAGCTTCGCATAGGTGGCGAGGTCGTCGGTCTTTTCGCTGGCGAGAGCCGGTGCGGAAAGTCCGCCCACGATCAGCAGGGCAGCGAGGGAGAGGGAAGACGTCTTCATTTTATTGTCCCTTTCATTGTCTGGACAACAGGGAGATCGGCCTCGCCCCTGCCTCTCGCAAGGCGATGAATCGCGCCCCACCCCTCTTGAAATCAGCAAGATGATGCAGAGGCTTACAGGTAGGAGCGCCACTGACGCGCGAGAAACCGACCCCCCTCCGGGGAGGGTAGGTTGCCAAAAGGAAACCGTAGGCCGAAGCTGGCTTTGCGTCACTTTTCGGACCCGGGGCGCATGCAACCGGAGGGCCCTTCAGGGCGTCTCTCGTGCAACGGAGGTGTGACTTTGGAAGTCAGCGTCAAAATCATCGAAATTTCGAAAGTCACCCACAACGTGCGCCGTTACGCGCTCGAAAAGCCTCCCGGTTTCCGCTTCGAGCCGGGCCAGGCGACCGAACTCTCCATCGATCGCGACGGCTGGCGGACCAGGAAGAACCCCTTCACCTTCACCTCGCTGGCCGAGTGGGACCACCTGGAGTTCACCATCAAGTCCTACTTCGACCACGACGGCGTGACCCGCGCCCTCTGGGACCTGTCGCCCGGCGACCGGCTGATCCTGCGCGACCCCTGGGGCACGATCACCTATCGCGGCCCGGGGACCTTCATCGCCGGCGGCGCCGGGGTGACCCCGTTCATCGCCATCCTGCGGCGGCTGCGCGCCGATGGACAGCTCGCCGGCCATCGCCTCGTCGTCTCCAACCGCAAGGCCGACGACATCATCCTGCGCCACGAGTTCGAGGCCATGGCGGGGGAGGGGCTCGACGTGACGTGGACCCTGACCGACGATCCGGGGGTCCCGGGCGTCCTCCACGAACGGATCGGGGAGTCCTTCATCCGGGATCACATCCGCGACATCTCGCAGAACTTCTACCTCTGCGGCCCCGACCGGATGGTCAAGGACCTGCGCGACGCGCTCGAAGGGCTTGGCGCCGACACCGAGGCCCTCACCTGGGAGAAGTAGGCCGTCTCACCCGGACTGCGCCGTTCCGGCCCGCATCCCGCCAACCCACCGGCAGGCACCTCCCCCCTTGTGGGGGAGGCCGGGAGGGGGGAGGCCACCCCCCCGATCCGCCCATCGTTCACCGCACCCCCACCGCGAGGGGGGGCGATCGCGCCTCCGTCCCGCATCGTGCCAGACCCACCGGCCCCCACCGCCCCCCTTGTGGGGGAGGCTGGGAGGGGGGAGGCCACACCCCCGATCCAGCCATCGTTCACCGCAACCCCGCGATGCGCGCCCGCACCTGCGGGGGCGCCAGGCAGCTCCTGACGAGATCGAGCCCCGGGGCCCCCGGCGTGGCGTGGACAACCAGCGGCGGCGCATGGTTGGCCGGGCAGTAGATGACAGCTTCCCCGGTGCCGGCTTCGGGATCGAGGATGGCGCTCGAGCGGGTCATCACGACGAGCGGCGACGC
>JAEYZJ010000284.1 GCA_023430705.1 Pseudomonadota bacterium
GGCGCGTCCTCGATGTCGTGGAACTCGCCGTCGATCTTCACGCGCTGGAAGCCCTTGCGCATGAGGTCGTTGAGCTCGCGCTTGTACTCGCCCTTGCGGCCGCGGGCGATCGGGGCCAGCAGGTACAGCCGCGTCTCCTCGGGCAGGGCCAAGACCTTGTCGACCATCTGGCTGACGGTCTGGCTCTCGATGGGCAGGCCGGTGACGGGCGAATAGGGCACGCCCACGCGCGCGTAGAGCAGGCGCAGGTAGTCGTAGATCTCGGTCACCGTGCCGACGGTGGACCGCGGGTTGCGCGAAGTGGTCTTCTGCTCGATCGAGATGGCGGGCGACAGGCCCTCGATGCTCTCGACATCGGGCTTCTGCATCATCTCGAGGAACTGGCGGGCGTAGGCCGAAAGGGACTCGACGTAGCGGCGCTGCCCCTCGGCATAGATGGTGTCGAAGGCGAGCGAGGACTTGCCCGACCCGGACAGCCCCGTCATCACGATCAGGCTGTCGCGCGGCAGCCGCAGGTCGACGTTCTTGAGGTTGTGCTCCTTGGCGCCACGAATGACGAGATCACGGTTCGGGTTGCGCTTGTCGGCCATCTGGACTTTCACCTCACGAGGCGCGCGACCATAGTGCCGCTCTGTGCCAAATCGTGTCAGGGTTTCAAAAATGAGGGGTCGGCTGCTCATCTGGGGATCGGGCGCCGGACTTGCAACTTAACCACGCCCGGCCGCCGCCTGTCACCACCTGCCGCTGTCCCGCCCCGATCAACTGATCGGGAACATAAGTGGAACGAACTGGATTCGAGTCAAGCCGGAACGGCGCCGGGCCGGGTCAGGCCAGCATCGTTCCGGTCTCCTGCCGGCGGCGGTGCCAGGAAAAGGCTTCCTCGATGAGGTGGGGCGTATGGCCGCCGCGGGCGCAGGCACGGGTGAAGTAGTCTTCCAGCTGGGCCCGGTAGGTGGGGTGGACGCAGTTGTCGATGATCAGCCGGGCCCGTTCGCGGGGCGCCAGCTCGCGCAGGTCGGCGAGGCCCTGCTCGGTGATGACGATGTCGACGTCGTGCTCGGTGTGGTCGACATGGCTCACCATCGGCACCACGGACGAGATCGCCCCGTCCTTGGCCAGCGACTTGGTGACGAAGACCGAGAGGTAGGCGTTGCGCGCGAAGTCGCCCGACCCGCCGATCCCGTTCATCATCATGGTGCCGTCGACATGGGTGGAGTTGACGTTGCCGTAGATGTCGAACTCGAGCGCGGTGTTGATGCCGATGATGCCGAGGCGGCGGATGATCTCGGGGTGGTTGGAGATCTCCTGGGGGCGGAGGACCAGCCGGTCCTTGTAGACGTCGAAGTTGCCGAAGACGCGGGCCGCGCAGGCTTCGCTCAGGGTAATCGAGGAGGCCGAGGCGAAACGAAGCTTGCCGGCGTCGAAGAGATCGAAGGTGGAGTCCTGCAGCACCTCGCTGTAGAGCTGGAGGTGATGGAAAGGCCCGTCGGCGAGGCCGCGCAGCACCGAGTTGGCGATCGAGCCGATACCTGCCTGCAGCGGCTGCAGCGTCAGGTCGAGGCGGCCCTTCTCGACCTCGGACTCGAAGAAGCGGATGAGGTGGCTGGCGATGGCATTGGTGCCCTCGTCGGCGGGCGAGATGCCGGCGGCGGAGTCCGTCTCGTCGGTGATGAC
Source organism: Pseudomonadota bacterium (assembly GCA_023430705.1). Taxonomy (GTDB): domain Bacteria; phylum Pseudomonadota; class Alphaproteobacteria; order Rhizobiales; family Devosiaceae; genus Devosia_A. Next base: position 1,675 of record JAEYZJ010000284.1, read on the forward strand.
GATGGCGACGATCTTTTCAGGCGGGATCTCGACATAGTGGCTGCCGATGCGGCTGTCGCAGGCCATGAGCGGGATGGGTGCGCGGGTGGGCCGGCGGCCCGGGATGTAGACGTCGTGCAGGCCGTCGAGGCCGAGCGGCTGGCGCAGGTTGATCTCGACGATCACCTTCTCGGCCAGGATGGCGAGGCTGGCCGAGTTGCCGATCGAGGTGGTGGGGAGGATGCCGCCGTCCTCGGTGATGGCGGCGGCCTCGACGATGGCGTAGTCGATCGGGCCGAGCTGGCGGGAGCGGAGGTGCTCCACCGTCTCGCTCAGGTGCTGGTCGATGAACATGACCTCGCCGCGGTTGATGGCCTTGCGCAGCGTCGGGTCGGCCTGGAAGGGCAGGCGGCGTGCGAGGACGCCGGCCTCGGTGAGCATGCGGTCGATATCGTGGCCCAGCGAAGCTCCGGTGATCAGCGTGATCTTGAACGGGTCGGTGGCGGCGCGTTCGGCCATGGCGAGCGGCACGGCCTTGGCGTCGCCGGCCCGGGTGAAGCCGCTCATGCCGATCACCATGCCGTCGCGGATCAGCGCGGCAGCCGCGGCAGGGGTGGTTATGCGGTCCATCAGGGCAGGCCGGCGGATGCGGGCGGCGAGGTCTTGGAACATTGATGACTCGTGCGAACGGTTGGGCTTTCCTCTCACCCCGGATGCACCAAGCGCATTGATCATGGTCAAAGATTGACTTTATAGTGAGAACATAAGTAGAACACATTCATGGCGCGGGGTGGTACGCGCACGCGTCGCGGCCGGGGATAAGTCCATGCCGCGCTGAATGCGCGAGTGCCGCACGGACCGGAAAGGTCTATGTTGCGCGCCGAAGAGAAGCGTCCCGGTGACCCGTTCGGGCGGGACTGAACTGGAAGGAAGTGCGCCATGGCTGGCAGCGTGAACAAGGTCATCCTCGTGGGCAATCTCGGCAACGACCCCGAGGTGCGGAACCTGCCCAGCGGCGGCAAGGTGGTGAACCTGAGCGTGGCGACGTCCGACCAGTGGCGCGACAAGAATACCGGCGAGCGCAAGGAACGCACCGAGTGGCACCGCGTGGTCATCTTCTCGGAAGGGCTGGTGCGCGTCGCGGAGCAGTACCTGCGCAAGGGCTCCAAGGTCTACATCGAGGGATCGCTCCAGACCCGCAAGTGGCAGGACCAGTCCGGCCAGGACAAGTATTCGACCGAGGTCGTGCTGCAGGGCTTCAACTCGACACTGACCATGCTCGACGGTCGTGGCGAGGGTGAAGGCGCCGCGGGCGGCTTCTCGAGCCCACGCGAAAATGCCTCGTCCTCCTTCGGTGGCGGCGGCCGCCAGGAGTCGCGTCGGCCAAGCTCGGCTCCCGCCTTCGAAGGCGGCCCGATGGACGACGACATCCCGTTCTAGAATCGGGTAGTTGTGAAGTGTAAACTTCACCTGACTAACTGATTGATAAAACGAACAAAACGGGTCGCGAAAGCGGCCCGTTTTTGCAACTGGAGGGCGATTATTGATCCGGGTATTTTGTATCTGTCATCTAGAGACGACTAGAGAGCTGTCTTGCAAACAGAAAATGCAGCATTCCGTGTAAAGAAAATCACGTTTCCGAGCTCCGGCGAGCGTTTCGTGATCATTGAGGGACCTCCGCATGGGATCGCTCTCGATGCGCCATCCATCTACACTTCCATGCGCTTGCGCGAGGAAGGCCTCTCACCAAACTCAGCCTTCGACGCGAGAATGTGACCCGCACCGCCCGAGGCGAAGCGCCCTTCCTCACCAAGCCATTCAGCTCAGAAGGTCTTGTCGAGGCGGTATCGGCGTTGTTGGCGACACGGTAGGAGTCCGCTGGAGACCAAGAGCGCCTCTATCCACCTCGGAGCGAGCAGTTCGACTGTGATAAGGATGTCGCCAGGGGGAAGGGGGACGACAAGATGGACGTTGTCATTCGCGAACTAGTGGGCATTGAAGAGATCGCGGCGATCTATCCGCTCTACCGGCAAACCGGGTCCCTGCCGGAGGACCTGTTTAACGAGCGTCTAGCCGCTATGATCGCGCAGGGTAACTATCGCTGCATTGCCGCCTACCACGGGGACAGCCTGGTTGGGGTTTCGGGCTTCTGGGTAGGAACACAGCTATGGGCAGGGAGGTGGGCGGAAGCCGATCATGTGGTGGTGGACGCCGAAATGCGCAGTGCGGGTGTCGGCGCCAAACTCATGGCGTGGATCGAGAAGGAAGCAGTGCGCATCGGCTGTGACATAATCCGTATCTCGATGGTTCTCGGTAAGGAGCGGACGCATTCCTTCTACAGTCGCAACGGCTATGCCGACGACGGGCTCATCCTGGTAAAACCCTTGAGTGCGTGGGCCGAGGCCGAGTTCCCAGAATATGCCACGCACCGAAGGATGATGGATCCTGGGTAGGTCCGCTTAGGGCCAATTGCTGACCGACAGTGAGTTTGCGCCGACACAATCGTTACACAACGACGCATATGAAGCTGCTTTTCTCGTTCTATATCAATCTACTGACACACACAGTGGCGCACGTTGCCCTGCTCTAGACTTCTGCCAAACGATGCCGGCGAGCCGGCTTCATCGATCTTTCAATGGGCGTGGCCGGAGGCCGCGCCCATTTTTTTTGCGTCCGGCGAGGTGACGTGGCGACGGTCGAGATGCCTCGGCAACCGGCACTTCAAAAAAATCTGTCACAGTCCTCTTGAAGCTCCGCGACAGCGCTCCCAGCTCATTTTTCACCCGGGGCGCGAGGGCGCCCAGGGGTGATCAAATCGTTGATTCAATGGAGGAAGCTGTGACGAAGTTCCGTCCTTTGCATGACCGGGTCGTGGTCAAGCGCATCGACGCGGAGCAGAAGACTGCGGGCGGTATCATCATCCCGGATACCGCGAAGGAGAAGCCGCAGGAGGGCGAGGTCGTCGCCGTGGGGCCGGGCGCGCGCAACGAGCGCGGCGAGCTGGTCGCGATCGACCTCAAGCCGGGCGACAGGGTGCTGTTCGGCAAGTGGAGCGGCACCGAGGTGAAGCTCGACGGCGAAGAGCTGCTGATCATGAAGGAAAGCGACATCATGGGCGTCATCGAGCCCGTCGCCGAGGTCAAGAAGGCCGCCTGAGGCCGAACCCCTAACCATCAACCAGAGTCAAACCTCGTTACGTCTCAAGGAGTGACGACAAATGGCTGCTAAAGAAGTCAAGTTCTCCCTCGATGCCCGCGACCGCATGCTGCGTGGCGTCGATGTCCTCGCCGATGCGGTGAAGGTGACCCTCGGCCCCAAGGGCCGCAATGTCGTGATCGAGAAGAGCTTCGGTGCTCCCCGCATCACCAAGGACGGCGTCACCGTCGCCAAGGAGATCGAACTCTCCGACAAGTTCGAGAACATGGGCGCGCAGATGGTGCGCGAGGTCGCCAGCAAGCAGAACGACAAGGCCGGTGACGGCACCACCACCGCGACCGTGCTGGCGCAGGCGATCGTCAAGGAAGGGGCCAAGGCCGTCGCCGCGGGCATGAACCCGATGGACCTCAAGCGCGGTATCGACCTCGCCGTCGGCACCGTGGTCGAGGAACTGAAGAAGAACGCCCGCAGGATCACCTCGAACGACGAAGTGGCGCAGGTCGGCACCATCTCGGCCAATGGCGAGACGGCGATCGGCAAGATGATCGCCGAGGCAATGCAGAAGGTCGGGAACGAGGGCGTCATCACCGTCGAGGAGGCCAAGACCGCCGAGACCGAACTCGACGTCGTCGAGGGCATGCAGTTCGACCGTGGCTACCTCAGCCCGTATTTCGTCACCAATCCCGACAAGATGCGGGTCGAACTCGAGGATCCCTACATCCTGCTGCACGAGAAGAAGCTCTCGAACCTGCAGTCGCTGCTGCCGGTGCTCGAGGCGATCGTCCAGTCGGGCCGGCCGCTGCTCATCGTCGCCGAGGATGTCGAGGGCGAGGCGCTCGCTACTCTCGTCGTCAACAAGCTGCGCGGCGGGCTCAAGATTGCTGCCGTCAAGGCTCCGGGCTTCGGTGATCGCCGCAAGGCCATGCTCGAGGACATCGCCATCCTCACCGGCGGCAACGTCATCTCCGAGGACCTGGGCATCAAGCTCGAGAACGTCACTCTCGAGATGCTCGGCACGGCCAAGAAGGTGACCATCGAGAAGGAGAACACCACCATCGTCGATGGCGTCGGGTCCAGGGCCGACATCCAGGGCCGCGTCGCGCAGATCAAGGCGCAGATCGAGGAGACCACCTCCGACTATGACCGTGAGAAGCTGCAGGAGCGGCTGGCCAAGCTCGCCGGCGGTGTGGCCGTGATCCGCGTCGGCGGCTCGACCGAGGTCGAGGTCAAGGAGAAGAAGGACCGGGTCGACGACGCCATGCACGCGACCCGCG
>JAEYZJ010000318.1 GCA_023430705.1 Pseudomonadota bacterium
AACTCCTCGCGGGTCCAGCCGCGATAGAAGCCGGCGGCATGGAGGCGCGCGATGGTGTCGGCATCCTCGATGCGCGCCATCTCGACATGGAGGGTGGCGGGGGAGAGCCAGAAGTTCATGCCGCGCCTCCCGGGCTGACGCGGGCGACGCGGAACTTCTCCTGCGGCTTGGCGTCGGCGCCGCGGATATAGGCCGCGTCGGGCGGATAGAGCGCGGGATCGGCGGTGGCGGCGAAGCGGGCAAGGGCCGCGATATCGACGAAGGGCGTCTCGAGCGTACGGGTGCCGGGCGGCACGCGGCGGCGGGCTTCGGCCATGGGCAGCAGCGCCGGCTGGCCGACCGGGATGCCCGGGCCGGAAAAGAGCTGGAAATAGGCCTCGTCGCGCCGCGCATCGAGAAGGACGGCCACGGGGTCGCACGCGCAGGCGAGCGACAGCGCGAGGAGGCCCGGCACACCGATGACCGGCACGTCGAGCGCAAGGCCCAGCCCGCGCGCGGCGCTGAGCCCGATGCGAAGCCCGGTGAACGAGCCCGGGCCCGTGGTGACCGCGATGCGCGTGAGGCCGGCATAGGCCATGCCGGTGCGGGCCAGCAGCTCGTCGATCGCGGGAAAGATCCGCTCGGCCTGGCCCTGCGCCATGTCCTCGACCAGGGTTTCGACGCGATCGCCGGCGAGCAGGGCAAGCTGCAGCCGGGGCGCGGCGGTGTCGATGGCAAGGAGCGCGGTGGACATGGGGGAGAGATAGGCGTTCGGGATTGGCTTGTCACGCAGCTTGCTTGCGGGCGCCGCCGCTGTCCCGGACTGCCGGAGAGGCCGGCGGCAGACGAAAAAGCCCGGCCAGTGGCCGGGCTTTTTCGGTGCAATCGATGGTGGGCGGTCAGACCTGCTGCACGGCCTCGACGCCGGGGACGAAATGGCGGAGCAGGTTCTCGATGCCCGACTTGAGGGTCGCGGTGGAGGACGGGCAGCCCGAGCAGGCGCCCTGCATGTGGAGGTACACGGTACCTTCCCTGAAGCCCTTGAAGGTGATGTCGCCGCCATCCATGGCGACGGCCGGACGAACGCGGGTGGCGAGCAGTTCCTTGATCACCTCGACCGTCTCGGTGTCCTCGGCCTCGAAGAACTCGTCGCCGGTGGAGACAGCGGCCGTGCCGTCATCGAGGATGGGGCGGCCGGAGAGGAAATGCTCCATGATCACGCCGAGGATGGCCGGCTTGATGTGGCTCCACTCCGAATCGTCCTTGGTGACCGAGACGAAGTCGGAACCGAGGAACACGCCCTCGACACCGGGCACCTCGAAGAGGGCCGAGGCAAGCGGGGAAATGGCGGCCGAGGCGGCATCGCGGAAGTCGCGCGGCTCACCCTCCAGCACATCGCGGCCGGGGAGGAATTTCAGGGTCGCCGGGTTGGGCGTCGCTTCGGTCTGGATGAACATGGGGCCCGAGTGATCGTGTTAGAACGGTTCCAAAGTAGTGTGTTCGAGCCCGCAATACAAGCGTCTCGCGACCACCGGCCGCATCGCGGGACGGGTGGCGATGCCGTATGGGGCGAACATGATCCGCACCTTCAGATATATCGGCGTCGCCGAGGGCATCACCACCCTCGCCCTGTTCCTCGTGGCCATGCCGGCCAAGTACCTGTTCGGTTTTCCGGGGCTGGTGCCGGTGACCGGCGCCGTGCACGGGGCGGCCTTCATCGCCTATCTCGGCGCGATGCTCGTCTGCCTGCCGGGCAAGGGACTGACCGCGGGGGAATGGCTGCGGACGACGGTCGCGTCGTTCTTTCCGTTCGGCACGTTCCTCAACGACCCGATGCTGAAGCGCAGGCAGCTGGCCGCGGCAGCCGCGGCCTGACCGGGGCGCTCCACCGGATCAGGTGACCGCGACGATCTGCTCGTCGGTCATGGCGCCCGGAATGATCGTGACGATCACGGGCAGCGACATCTGGCCGGCGCGGCTGGCGAAGGCGCTGACCAGCGGGCCCGGACCCTCCTTGCCGGCCGAGGCGGCGAGGACGAGGATGGCGATGGCGGGGTCCTGCCGGATCAGGTTCTCGATCTCGGTGACCAGATCGCCCTCGCGGACCACGGTCTCGGTCCTGATGCCCGGTCCGATCTGCGAGATGCGGGCGCGCCGCGTGTCGAGCAGGCGCTCGGCCGCCTCGCGCGCCTCGGCCCGCATGACTTCCTCGACGCCGAGGAACTGGGTGAAATCCTGGCTGTCGATGACGCTGAGCAGCACCACCGTGCCGCCGGTCCGCTTGACGCGGTGCGCGGCTAAGGTGATGGCGCGGTCCGCTTCCTTGCTCTCGTCGATGACGACGAGGAACTTGCGTTTGTATTCGTTCACGTTGTCAGCCAAGGCGCCGATCTTTCCGGTTGGTCGCGCTCGCGAACCGGAAAAGCCTGCAACTTTTCCTGCTCACGCTCCGGCTTGGAGGATGTGCCATTGTCCCAAACGGAAGGGGCGGCGTCCAGTCAGCGCACGAAGCCGACGATCTGGCGCACGTCTTCCATGATCGGCTGGGCGATGGCCCGGGCCCGCTCGGCGTTCCGGCGCAGGATCGAGTCGAGCTCGCCCTTGTCGCCGACAAGCCGCTTCATCTCGGTGGCGACCGGCGACAGCACGGCGACGGCCAGGTCGGCCAGCGCCGGCTTGAACCTGCCCCAGCCGCTGTTGCCGTATTCGGCGAGCACGTCGTCGACCGAACGGTCGGCAAGCGCGGCAAAGATGGCGACGAGGTTCTCGGCTTCCGGCCGGCCGGCGAGACCGGCGGCCTCGGTGGGCAGCATGTCGGGGTCGGTGGTGGCGCGCTTGATCTTCTTCGCGATCGTATCGGCATCGTCCATCATGTAGATGGTCGACAGGTCGGAGGGGTCGGACTTCGACATCTTCTTCCTGCCGTCCTTGAGCGACATGACGCGCATGGCCGGGCCGGTCGAGAGCGTCTCGGTCAGCGGGAAGAACTCGTCCTCGAAGCCCTGCTCGACGATCTGCTTTCTGAAATCGTGGTTGAACTTCTTGGCGATGTCGCGCGTCAGCTCGAGATGCTGGCGCTGGTCGTCGCCGACCGGCACGGCGGTGGCCTTGTAGAGCAGGATGTCGGCCGCCATCAGCGAGGGATAGGCAAAGAGCCCGAGCGACACGGCCTCGGAATTCTCGCCGCCCTCGGCGCCGGCCTTGTCCTTGAACTGGGTCATGCGCGTCATCCAGCCGACGCGCGCCACGCAGTTGAAGATCCAGGCGAGCTCGGCGTGCTCGACCACCTGGGACTGGTTGAAGATGATCGAGCGGTCGGGATCGAGACCGGCCGCGATGTAGGCCGCGGCGATCTCGTAGGTCCAGCGGCGCAGGTCCTCGGGCTCCTGCCAGACCGTGATCGCGTGCATGTCGACGACGCAGTAGAGCGTCTCGTGCGAGTCCTGCAGCGGCACGAAGCGCCGGATGGCGCCGAGATAATTGCCCAGGTGCAGGTCGCCGGAGGGCTTGATGCCGGAAAAGACGCGCGGTGTGAAAGGCATGG
>JAEYZJ010000082.1 GCA_023430705.1 Pseudomonadota bacterium
ACACACTGAGTTTTCGCGCAACGCGGATGAACGGGCCCTGAACGGGGCCCTTTTCGTTTGCGGCCGTGAACGCCAGCGAAAACGAAAGTGCCCCCCGAGGGGGGCACTGATAGCGTCCGGGCCGGCCTGCCTGGCGGTGATCTGCCGCGACTGCGGAAGGGCGCCCTACTCCGCCGCCACGGCCACCGACTCAAACTTGCGGTAGTTCGCGGCAAAGAGGTCCTGCAGCTTCGCGGCTGCCGCATCGTAGGCGCTGACGTCGGACCAGCCGGCGCGGGGATCGAGGGCGCGTGGAGTGACACCTTCGACGCGAAGCGGGACCTCCATGCCGAACAGCGGCTCGATGCGCATCTCGGCCTGCTCGAGTTCGCCCGAGAGGGCGGCATCGAGCAGGCGGCGCGTGGTGGCGATATCCATGCGCCTGCCCACGCCATAGCCGCCGCCGGTCCAGCCGGTATTGAGCAGGTAGATGCGGGCGCCCGTCTCGGTCAGCCGCTCTTCGAGCAGGCGGCCGTAGACGGTGGGATGAAGCGGCATGAAGGGCGCGCCGAAGCAGGCCGAGAAGGTCGCGACCGGCTCGGTGACGCCGCGCTCGGTGCCGGCCACCTTGGCGGTGTAGCCCGAGAGGAAGTGATAGACGGCCTGCTCGGGCGTCAGCCGGGCGATCGGCGGCAGCACGCCGAAGGCGTCGGCGGTGAGGAAGACGACCGTGCGCGGACGGCCACCGACTCCCCCCTCGGCAACGGCCGGCAGGGTTTCGAGCGGATAGGCCGCGCGGGTATTCTCGGTGAGCGAGATGTCGTCGTAGAGCGGCACCAGGCGCTGGTCGAGCTTGAGGTTCTCGAGCACGGTGCCGAAGCGCTGGGTCGCCGCATGGATCTGCGGCTCGGCCGTGGGGCTGAGCTTGACGGTCTTGGCGTAGCAGCCGCCCTCGAGGTTGAACACGCCGTCGCGGGTCCAGCCATGCTCGTCGTCGCCGATCAGCAGGCGCTCGGGATCGTTGGAGAGCGTGGTCTTGCCGGTGCCGGACAGGCCGAAGAACAGGGCCACGTCACCGTCGCGGCCGATATTGGCCGAGCAGTGCATGGGCAGCGTGCCGGTGAGCGGGGCGTGGTAGTTGAACAGCGAGAACACCGACTTCTTGATCTCGCCGGCATAGGCGGTGCCGCCGATGAGGACCAGCCGGCGCACCATGTCGAGGGCGATCACGGTGCCCGAGCGGGTGCCGTGGCGCGCCGGATCGGCGGTGAAGCCGGGCAGATGCAGGATGGTGACATCCGCCCCGTCCGCGACCGGATTCTCCGGGCGGATGAGGAGGTTGCGGATGAACAGCGCATGCCATGCCGTCTCGGTGACGACGCTGACGCGCATCTGGTGCGCGGGATCGGCGCCGGCGAGCAGGTGCTGGCCGAAGAGCTGGCGCCCGGCAAGGGTGGCGAGCATGTCCTCGAGCAGCACTTCGAAGTGCGCCGGAGACAGCGGCTGGTTGTTGTCCCACCAGATCTGGCTGTCGGTCACCCCGTCGCGGACGATGAACTTGTCCTTGACGGAACGGCCGGTATAGACGCCGGTGGTCACCGCGAGGGCGCCGCCGGCAGCCAGGCGGCCTTCGCCGGAAGCGAGCGCGGTCTCGACGAGAGTGGGGGGCAGTTCGTCCCAGCGGATGTCGGCAAGTGCCCCGACCCGCGTTGCGATCTGGTGGTGAATATCATTGGCCATAGCCGTCACTCCGGTCTGGAATAATCGTCAGTTACGCCCTCGCAACGGCACTGGAACATCCCGAAATCCGGCGTAAGACTGAAGTTTTGAGACTTCGGTCGAGTGCGGCATGGTGGCAATCGCGGCCCGGACGCCTTATTTATGCGGAATTGTGGCAGTCAATCTCCGCCACAATTGGACTGGGCGAGACTGAATCGCCGCAGCCGATTACCTCGATGAAAGGGAGCTCTATGCCCAAGATCGCACTGGTGGACGACGATCGGAACATCCTGACCTCGGTGTCGCTGACGCTGGAGGCGGAGGGCTACTCGGTCGCCACCTATACCGACGGGGCCTCGGGCCTCGAAGGGCTCACGGCCGACCGGCCGGATCTCGCCATCCTCGATATCAAGATGCCCCGCATGGACGGGATGGAACTGCTGCGCCGGCTGCGCCAGAAATCCGACGTGCCGGTGATCTTCCTGACCAGCAAGGACGAAGAGATCGACGAACTCTTCGGCCTCAAGATGGGCGCCGACGATTTCATCACCAAGCCGTTCAGCCAGCGCCTGCTGGTGGAGCGGGTGAAGTCCGTGCTGCGCCGCGCGGCGCCGCGCGATCCTGCCGCCACGTCCGGCGGCACGGCGACCGAGACGCCCGGCAAGGCGCTGATCGAGCGAGGCTCGCTGGTGATGGACGAGGAGCGTCATACCTGCACCTGGAAGGGGCAGCGCGTCACGCTGACGGTGACCGAGTTCCTGATCCTGCAGGCGCTGGCGCTGCGGCCCGGCGTGGTGAAGTCACGCAACGCGCTGATGGATGCGGCCTATGACGACCAGGTCTATGTGGACGACCGCACCATCGACAGCCACATCAAGCGGCTGCGCAAGAAGTTCAAGGCGGTTGACGACGATTTCGAGATGATCGAAACGCTCTATGGCGTCGGGTACCGCTTCAAGGAGCAGTAAGAGGTCGACGAGCAACGTGAGGAAGACTTGGCCGTTACCGAAGAGGATATGACGGGCGACAGGCCCGCGTCCGCGACCGGTGGTGCCATGTCGCGGCTCAATCGCGTCGCGGGCGCAGTCGGCCATTTCGTGCTGACCGCGCTCAGCCAGATCAGGCGCCTGGTCGAGCTGACCATCTTCTCCAGCCTCGCGCGCCGCATCATCGTGCTCAACCTCGCCGGCCTCGCGGTGCTGGTGGTGGGCATCCTGTTCCTCAACCAGTGGCGCACCGGCCTCATCGAAGCGCGGGTGCAGAGCCTGCGCGTGCAGGGCGAGATCATCGCCGCGGCCATCGCCGCCTCGGCCACCGTCGACAGCGACGTCATCACGGTCAACCCCGACCGGCTGCTCGAACTGCAGGACGGGCAGGCCGCGCCGCTCAGCTACTTCGATCCCAGCCTCGAGTTCCCGATCAATCCGGAGCGGGTCGCCCCGCTGCTGCGCAACCTCGTGACGCCGACGCGGACCCGGGCGCGCATCTACGACGGGGGGGGGCTGCTGATCCTCGACAGCGCCAACCTCTATGCCCGCGGCGAAGTGCTGCGCCAGATCACCAAGCCGGGGGACAGCGGCAACTTCTTCCTGTTCGACTGGTGGAATGCGTTCCTCGACTGGCTGCCGGGCGACGACTACCCGCAATACCAGGAGTTCGGGGCCGACGAGGGCACCAAGTACCCAGAGGTCGCGGCAGCGCTGGGCGGGGCGGCGACGGCCATCGTGCGCGTCGACGCCAAGCACCAGCTCGTGGTTTCGGTGGCGGTGCCGATCCAGCGCCTGCGCGCCACGGTCGGCGTGCTGCTGCTCTCCACCCAGCCGGGCGACATCGACCAGATCGCCGCGGCGGAACGCTGGGGCATCCTGCGCATCGCGCTGGTCGCGGCGGCGGTGCAGATCATCCTTTCGCTGCTGCTCGCCGGCACCATCGCCGGACCGCTGCGGCGCCTCGCGAGCGCGGCCGAGAAGGTGCAGTCGGCCATCACCAGCCGCGCCGAGATCCCCGACTTCAGCGACCGTACGGACGAGGTCGGGCACCTGTCCAAGGCGCTGCGCTCGATGACGGCGGCGCTCTACGGACGGATCGAGGCGATCGAGAAGTTCGCCGCCGACGTGGCGCACGAGCTCAAGAACCCGCTGACTTCGCTGCGCTCGGCGGTCGAGACGCTGCCGCGCGCCCGGCGGGCCGAGGATCGCGAGCGGCTCAACGCGATCATCCAGCACGACGTGCGCCGGCTCGACCGACTGATCTCGGACATCTCGAATGCCAGCCGGCTCGACGCGGAACTGGCGCGCCAGAGCGCCGAGCGGGTGGATGTGGCGCAGCTTGCCGATGCGATGGTCTCGATCCAGAGGGACGTGGCCGCCAACCGCAAGGTCGACGTGGTGCTCGAAAAGCACGTCAGCCGCTACTCGCCGGTGGTCCTCGGCCATGACAGCCGGCTGGCGCAGGTGATCAACAACCTCATCGACAACGCCGTGTCGTTCTCGCCCGAGGGCGGCAAGGTGCTGGTGCTGATGCGCACGGACGAGGACTCCGTGACGATCACGGTGACGGACGAGGGTCCCGGCATCCGCGGCGACATCACCCGCATCTTCCAGCGCTTCTACACCGACCGGCCGGACGGCGAGCACTTCGGCGACCATTCGGGCCTCGGGCTCGCGATCTCCAAGCAGATCGTGGAGGCGCATGGCGGCACCATCACCGCGGCGAACCGCACCGATCGCAGCGGCGCGCAGTTCACCGTCAAGCTCAGGCGGGCGGCGGCCGAGCGGCGCAAGTGAAGGCGCGCCAGAACATTCACGCGACCGGCATCGTGCTGGGCGGAACAGGGGTGCTGCTGCGCGGCCCGTCGGGGTCCGGAAAGTCGCTGCTGGCGCTCGACCTGATGGACCGGTGGGAGGCGCGCGGGCTCGAGGCGCGCCTCGTCTCGGACGACCGGGTGGAGATCGAAGCGGCCGACGGACAGCTCAGCATGCACGCCGCGCCCAATATCGCGGGGCTGATCGAGTTGCGCGGCCGCGGCATCGTCACCCGCCCGCATGTCGAGCGCGCGGCGGTCCACCTCGTGATCGACCTCGTCGACACGCTCGAGCGGATGCCCGAGGAGGACGCGCTGGTCACCGGGCTGCTCGGCGTCACGCTGGCGCGGGCGCCCGTGCCGCGGGCCGGTGTCGTCGACGGGCGACACCAGGCGATACTGGCCGGCGAGGCGGTGCGGGCCCTCGGTTCACCACGACAGGCGACGCGACAAAAAACCACTTGAATCAAGTACCACATGGGTCAAGACTCCGGGCTCGTCTCGGGTTCTCCGGCCCGGCCGGGAACCAGCGAGACTGGGGATATTGCATGATCGGCATGGTTCTGGTGACGCACGGCGCGCTCGCCATCGAATTCAAGTCTGCCCTCGAACACGTTGTCGGTCCGCAGGACTTCGTCGAGACGGTGGCCATCGGGCCGGACGACGACATGGAGGAGCGGCGCAACGACATCCTCAAGGGCGTGGACCGGGCGGACCAGGGCCAGGGCGTCGTGATCCTCACCGACATGTTCGGCGGCACGCCATCCAATCTCGCCATCTCGATCATGCAGCAGCGCGAGGTCGAGGTCATCGCCGGGGTGAACCTGCCCATGCTGGTCAAGCTGGCGCGGGTCCGGGCCGAGCTCGAGATCAAGCGGGCGGTCAAGGAAGCGGCCGAGGCCGGGCGCAAGTACATCAACGTCGCGAGCGAGACGCTGGGCGGATGACACGTCCGGCTCCGCCGGTTTCGAATGCACTGGCATCGCAAAACGAATTCCGGCATCCTTGCAGGATGGAAACGGCGGCAGGATCGGACCGGGCACTCGCGCAGCAATTGACCATCGTCAATCGCAAGGGGCTGCACGCGCGCGCCTCGGCGCGCTTCGTCAGGACGGCCGAGTGCTTCGACGCCGAGATCAAGGTGATCCGCGACGGGCAGGCCGTGAACGGCAATTCGATCATGGGCCTGATGATGCTGGGCGCGGGACCGGGCTCCACCATCCTCGTGCAGGCGACCGGCCGGCAGGCGCGCGAGGCGCTCGACGCCATCACCACGCTCGTCAACAACGGCTTCGACGAGGACGCCGACGGCGCCGCGGCCTGACGCCGCCTCTCTGGCGCCATCCTCTCGCCACCCCGCGGCTCCCGGTCCCGGAACGGCAGCGGGACATCGGCCGTTGTCGGGAAAAGGGAGCCTCACATGCGCAAGACGCTCGGTTTGGTCGGCGGTGTGGCGCTCGGCGCGTGCCTCAGCCAGTTCCCCGAGTATGCGCAGCAGTACACGCAGCGGCTGGGCGGCGCGGTGGACGAGCTCCGCATCATCACGACCGAGTTCGAGACGGCGGCGCGCGAGGCCGGGCTCAGCCGCGACGAGGCGATCGACCGCTATTCGAAGACCGGCGACGGATTCATCGCGGCACGCGGTGAATCGATGGCCCGCACCTTCGCGCGCTACGAGGACCTGTCGGCGACCCTCAGCGAGATCCGCGGCGCCGGCGGCTGGGAGCGCTTCACCCTGCTGCCCCGGTACTTCGACACCGAGATCGGCCGGCGCGCGCTCGAGGACTACAGGCCCGCCGTGCCGGTGACGATCGAGGGGCTGGCCTATGCCGGCACGGGCTTCGTGCTCGGCTATGCGACGCTCTCGGCGATCGCCGCGGCGCTGCTGCTGCCGTTCCGCCGCCGTCGCCCGAGGCGCGCGCGCGAGGCCTAGCAGCCGCGGGGCCTGCCTGCCTTGGGCGGGGGAGATATAAAGCTTTCTTTATATCCCGGTTGCCTGCCTCCCTGCCGTTCAGTATAAGGCCGGTCAAGACGACCGACAGGAGATGAGGCCGATGGCCAGCAACAACGACTACGTGGTCCGCGACATCGGGCTTGCCGACTATGGCCGCAAGGAAATCGGCATGGCCGAGATCGAGATGCCCGGGCTGATGGCCATCCGCGAGGAATATGCCGCGAGCCAGCCGCTGAAGGGCGCGCGCATCGCCGGTTCGCTCCACATGACCATCCAGACGGCGGTGCTGATCGAGACGCTGGTGGCGCTCGGGGCCGAGGTCCGCTGGGTCAGCTGCAACATCTTTTCCACCCAGGACCACGCCGCCGCGGCGATCGCCGCCGCGGGCATCTCGGTGTTCGCCAAGAAGGGCGAGAGCCTCGAGGAATACTGGGACTATACCGACCGCATGATGGACTGGCCGGGCGGCCAGACCCCCAACATGATCCTCGACGACGGCGGCGACGCCACCATGCTGGTGCTGACCGGGGCCAAGGCCGAGACCGACCCCTCGGTGCTCGACAACCCGCATTCGGAAGAGGAGGAGGTGTTCTTCGCGCTGATCAGGAAGCGCCTTGCCAAGGACCCGACCTTCTACTCGCGCATCAAGGCCAGTATCCGCGGCGTCTCCGAGGAGACAACCACGGGCGTGATGCGGCTCTACCAATTGCAGCAGAAGGGCGAACTGCCCTTCCCCGCCATCAACGTCAACGACTCCGTGACCAAGTCCAAGTTCGACAACAAGTACGGCACGCGTGAATCGCTGGTCGACGCCATCCGGCGCGGCACCGACGTGATGCTGGCCGGCAAGGTGGCGATCGTGTGCGGCTACGGCGACGTGGGCAAGGGTTCGGCCCAGTCGCTGCGCGGCGCCGGGGCGCGCGTGCTCGTCACCGAAGTCGACCCGATCTGCGCCCTGCAGGCGGCGATGGACGGCTACGAAGTGGTGACGCTGGCCGAGGCCGCGCCGCGCGCCGACATCGTCGTGACGGCGACGGGCAACAAGGACGTCGTCACGCTCGATGACATCCGCAATCTCAAGGACATGGCCATCGTCTGCAATATCGGCCACTTCGACAACGAGATCCAGGTCGCGGAACTGCGCAACTTCAAGTGGACGAACGTCAAGCCGCAGGTCGACATCGTCGAGCTGGCACCCGGCCGGCGCATCGTGCTGCTGAGCGAGGGTCGGCTGGTCAACCTCGGCAACGCCACCGGCCATCCGAGCTTCGTGATGAGCGCCTCGTTCGCCAACCAGACGCTGGCCCAGGTCGAACTCTGGACCAACGGGCAGAACCTCAAGCACGAGGTGCACGTGCTGCCCAAGCACCTCGACGAGAAGGTTGCCGAGCTGCACCTCGCCAAGCTCGGCGCCAAGCTCACGCGGCTGACGGGCAGCCAGGCGGCCTATATCGGGGTGAACCCCGAGGGTCCGTTCAAGTCCGAACAGTATCGCTACTGAGCCTTGGGAGGGCGCCTGCGGGCGCCCTTCGCATTTTCCGACACGGGACCGCGCTCCAGCCGGTACGCAAAAAACCGCGCAAATCACTCCGGCGTTAACGAAGCGTTCACTGTTCGGACCTCGGTCAACACCCATTCTGGGTGCGATCCCCGCTCTTCACATACAATTTGACTCTTTTTGCGCGAATCCGAGCCCGGTAATGTCGGGTGATTCGGCGGTTACGGGTTTTTGGCTCGCCGGACACGCGGCGAATCACGGGGCTCGGCGCGGCATCTAGTGCGGGTATCGCTGCTGCGGCGGCGACGTGAGCGACAAGTTCTGACCTAGGGGCAATATATGGCGCCGGATAAACTCCGGAACGATCGGGGATTCGTGACCGCTGGTGCGAGTCTGGTTACCCTCCTGAGCGCGTCCCCCGCCCTCGCCCAGGGCATCAATTCGGTCAACGTCGTGGGAGCGGCGCCGGTCGCGATCGCGATGGGGGCCGGGGCCTTCGCGCTGATCGCCATGACGCTGGTCCGCCGCATCCTGCGAGACAACCGCACCGCCCGGCTGCGGGCCGCCGAGCAGATCTCGAGCCTGCGGGCGCGGGTCGACGAGTACGAGGCCCTGCTGGCCGGAGGCCGCGAGATCATCGTGCTGTGGGCGAACCCGGGCGAAGGCCCGCGCTTTCTCGGCCAGGCGTCGGCATTGCTGCCGCCGGGGCGGCGGGCCGAGGCGGTGCTGGATTTCGGCGCCTGGCTGCCCGATGCCGATGCCGACCGGCTGGCCGCCGCCATCGAGGCGCTGCGGGCGGGCGGCCGCGGCTTCCAGATGAACCTCACGGACAAGGAAGGCCGCACGGTGCGCGCCATCGGGTCGCTGCTGGGCAACGGCGCGGCGCTGCGGCTGAGGCCGGCGGCCCTGCAGCCGCCCGCCGGCGAAGCCGTCGCGGCCCTGCCGGCATCGCCGCAGCAGGCGCTGGCGCTGGCCGAGTACGCGACGGCCCGCACGGTGCTCGCGAACCTCAGCAAGCCCGCGTTCCTGCGCGATGGCACCGGGCGACTGGTGTTCGCCAACACGCCCTACCACGACCTCGCCCGGGCGCTCGGCCGCCGGACCAGCGAGAGCCAGCCGGCGGAGCTGATCGACGCGGCCCTGCTGCAGCGCAACGGCGCCGTGCCGGGCGACGTGCGCCAGCCGAGGACGACGGCGGTCAGGCTCGGCGAACTCGGCGAGTTCGACGTGGTCGATTTCCCGCTCAACGGCGGCCATGCCGGCTACCTCTACCCCCGCCCCGACGCGTCGCGAGCCAACGGGCTGCAGCATCTGAGCACCATCATCGATGCGCTGGGGAGCCCGATCGCGATCTTCAACGCCAACCGCGAGCTGGTGCAGTTCAACCGGGCCTACAGGGCGCTGTGGAACCTCGATGCCAACTGGCTCAAGCTCGGCCTCGACGAACGCGCCATCCTCGACAAGCTGCGTACCGAGGGCAAGCTGCCCAACGATCCCGACTACCAGGCATGGCGCGCCCGGCACCTGCGCTCCTACGACCTGCGCGGACCGCAGGAGCTGGAGCCCTGGCACCTGCCCGACGGCCGCACCATCCAGGTGATCGCGGCGCCGGCCGGCACGAGGGGCGGGGTCATCTACGTCTTCGAGGACATCACGGACCAGCTCAACCTCAAGAGCCAGCACAAGGCGGTGCTGGACGTACAGCGCTCGACGCTGAACGCGCTGAGCGAGGCGGTGGCGGTGTTCGGCACCAACGGGCGGCTGACGCTGTCGAATCCCAAGCTGTCGACGCTGTGGCGGCTGCCGATCAACCTGATCAGCGACACGCCGCATATCGACCAGATCGCCGAAGCGGCGGCCAAGGCGCTGCCCGAGGACGGGGCGACGATCTGGCGCGACCTCAAGCGCTCGATCATCGACCTCAACCCCACCCGCTCGGACCGGCAGGGCCGCATCAGCCGCATGGACGGCAAGCTGATCGACTATGCCGTGGTGCGCCTGCCCGACGGGCAGACGATGATGACCTTCCTCGACGTCACCGAGAGCGCCAACTACCAGCGCGTGCTCAAGGAGCGCAACGACGCCCTGATCACCGCCGACCGGCTGAAGGACGCGTTCGTCCAGAACGTCAGCTACGAGCTGCGCTCGCCGCTCACCAACATCATCGGCTTTGCCGACCTGCTCGCCTCCGGCGTCGCCGGGCAGCTCAACGAGAAGCAGGCGAGCTACACCAACTATATCCGCGCCTCGAGCGCGACGCTCGGCGTGCTGATCGACAACATCCTCGACCTTGCGACGGTCGACGCGGGGATCGCGGAACTGCAGCCCGAGCAGCTGGACATCGCGGCGCTGGTCGAGAAGGCGCGGGCCGGGCTGTTTGCGACCTTCCCCGAGGTCGACGGGCAGCCGGCGCTCAACCTCAAGGTGGTGATCGAGCCGGACCTGCCGGTGTTCGTCGCCGACGGCACGCGCATCGTCAACGTGCTCTACAACCTGCTCTCCAATGCCGCCCGTTTCTCCGAGCCCGGCGGCGAGGTGAAGCTCACGGTGTCCGGACGCACGGGGCGCGTGCAGTTCGTCATCGAGGACGAAGGCGCCCCCATGTCGGAGGAGATGCGGCAGGCGCTGGTCGACCGCGACGATACGCTGGGCGTCACGGCGCGCCAGCGCGGCGCGGGACTGGGCCTTGCGATCGTGCGGGCCTTCGTCAACATGCATGGCGGCACGATCAGCCTCGAGAAGCGCGAGCCCCGCGGCACGCGCGTCATCGTGAGCCTGCCCAGCGACGTGGCCATGGCCGGGGCGGCCGAGTAGGCTTTGCTTCGCGGCGGCGTCTCGGCTAAGCCGGGCAGATGATCCAGACGATCGAACTTGCCGACGACGACGACACCGCTGGCCTGGGCCGGCGGATCGCGGGGCTGCTGCGGGAGGGAGACCTCGTGCTCCTCCAGGGCGACCTCGGCGCCGGCAAGACGGCGCTGGCGCGCGCGATCATCCGGGCCCGGATGGACGACGCGCTGCTCGACGTGCCCTCCCCCAGCTTCGCACTGGTGCAGCCCTACGAGGCGAAGGGCCGCCCGATCCTCCATGCCGATCTCTACCGGCTGACCGATCCGCGCGAGGTGGACGAGCTGGGGCTCTTCGAGCGGGCCGACGCCATCGTCCTCGTCGAGTGGCCGGAGCGCTCGGACGAGGTTGCCGCGCAGGCGAGTGTACGGGTGGCGCTGACAGTGCCTCCCGACGGCGCGGGGCGGACGGCAACGGTGGAGTTCATGGACGGGCGGGCCCTCTAGCAACCGTCCAGGGAGCCTCCGGGGGGCCTCTGGAGCGTGGACAGGCGCCTTGAGCGCTGGACTTCGCTGCCCCCAGCCGCTCAAATCAGGCGATGCGTCGCGACTCGCTCTTTACCATCGCACCCCATGCCCCCTTCCTCGCCACGCTCGCGGCGCGAGTGCTCGACGGCACGCTCCTGGGCGACTGGCCGCGCAAGGGCGGGTTCTGGCTCAGCGACGTC
Source organism: Pseudomonadota bacterium (assembly GCA_023430705.1). Classification (GTDB taxonomy): domain Bacteria; phylum Pseudomonadota; class Alphaproteobacteria; order Rhizobiales; family Devosiaceae; genus Devosia_A. Next base: position 11,468 of record JAEYZJ010000082.1, read on the forward strand.
ACCATCATCCTGCCGACGCGGCGCGCCCGGCTGGCGCTGGCGGCCGAGCTGGCGCGGCAGACGGGCGGCGCGACGCTGCTTCCCGACATTCGCACCTTCGGCGGCGAGGCGGCCGAGGAAGAGCCGTTCCTGCCGCCCTACGACGCGCCGCCGATCGCCACCGCGGCGCCCGAACTCGAGCGGCGGCTGACGCTGTCGCACCTCGTGCGCCGGTTTGCCGACCAGGCGGGGAGCTTCGCCAACCCTCCCAATGCGGCGGAAATCTTCTGGCTGGCGGAGTCGCTGGGCGAGCTGGTGGACGATTTCACCATCGAAGGCATCGAGGCCGCCCAGCTCACGCAACTGGTGCCGGAAGAGCTGGCCGCCAACTGGCAGGTGATCCTGGGCTTTCTCGACGTGGCGCTCAAGGCCTGGCCGGCGATCCTCGCCGAGCGCGGCAAGGTCGATGCGGCCCGCGCCCGCAACGAACGGCTGCTGCGGCAGGCCGCGGCCGCACCGCTCGTCCATGGCGAAAAGCCGGTGATCGCCGCCGGCTCGACAGGCTCCATCCCGGCGACGGCAGCGCTGCTCAAGGCGATCGCCGGGCTGCCGCGGGGGGCGCTCGTGCTGCCCGGCCTCGACACCAGCTTCTCGCCCGATGAGCACGAGGCGCTGCTCAAGGGCGAGACCACGCAGGGCCACCCGCAATACGGGCTGATGAAGCTGCTGCGCGGCCTCGGCGCCGGAGTCGGCGAGGTCGTGGAACTGGGCGGCGAGAGCAGCCGGACCACGCTGGCGCGGGCGGCGCTGGCGCCGGCCAGCCAGACCCATCACTGGCCGCACTGGCGCGCGGCGCTGCCGGTGACCGAAGCCATGGCCGGCGTTTCCGTGCTCGCGGCGCGCAATGCCGACATCGAGGCACGGGCGATCGCGCTGGCGGCGCGGGCCAAGCTCGCCGCGGGCGGGACGGTCGGCATCGTGTCGCGCGACCAGACGCTGGCGCGCCGGATCGCGGCCGAACTGAAACGGCACGACATCGCGGTCGACGACGCCGCGGGGACACCCCTCTACCAGTCGGGCGCGGGACGGCTGGCGCGGCAGGTGCTCGCCGCCGCCGCCAGCGACTATGCCGCGGTCGATGTGGTGGCGCTGCTGCGCAACGCGGCCGTGTCCCTGGGGCTCGACCGGCTCGAGGTCAGGCGGGCGGCCGACCACCTCGACCTCAAGCTGCGCCGGAACCGGCCGCCGGCCGGGCTCGCGGGCCTCAAGGGGCTCACCGACAAGGCCGAGGCGGGCGAGGTCCTGACCCGGCTCGGCGACGCCATGGCGCCGGTCCTCGCATTGCAGGACCTGGCCGCGCTCACTGCTCCGCAGCTGGCTGCGGCGCTGCTCGAGGCGCTCAGCGCGCTGGCGCCCGACACCGAGCCGCCCGGCATGGCCGAGTTCCGCCGCTGGGCCGAGGATCTTACCGCGATCGGGCAGGCCGGCACGCCATTCCCGCCCACCGACCTCGATGCGGTGCTGGCGGCGCTGCTGGCCGGCTCGAAGGCGCAGGGTCCGGTGTCGCAGCGCGACGACATCCATATCTGGGGCGAGCTCGAGGCGCGCCTGATGAACCCGGACCTCGTGGTCCTTGCCGGCATGAACGAGGACATCTGGCCCGCCGTGGCCGATCCCGGTCCCTGGCTGAGCCGCGGCATGCGCATTGCCATCGGGCTCGAGCCGCCCGAGCGGCAGCAGGGCCTTGCGGCGCACGACTTCAGCATGGCCTTCGGCAATGCCGAGGTGCTGATCGCCTATGCGGAGCGGCTCGGCACCTCGCCGGCCCTGCCCTCGCCGCTATTGCAGCGGATCGACGCCTTCATCGGCGAAGCGGAGGCGAAGGCGGCGCGCGCGCGCGGCGCCGTGTGGCAGGCGCAGGCCGAGGCGATCGATCATGCCGGGCTGCCGCGCCCGGCGCCGCGCCCGGCGCCGAACCCCGAGATCGCCATCCGCCCGCGGCAGCTTTCCATCACCGAGATCGAGCCGCTGGTGCGCTCGCCCTACGACATCTACGCGCGGCGCGTGCTGGGCCTCTACCGCATGGAGCCGCTCGGCACCGAGCCGAGCGCGCGCGAGCGCGGCACCATGATCCACGGCGTCTTCGAGCGCTTCGTCAGCGAAGGCCTCGACCTCGAGGCGCCCGCCGCCCTGCCGACGATGATGAGCTTTGCGCGCCAGGCGTTCGAGGGGCTCGACGCGATCAAGGAGCGGCGCGACATCTGGCTCAAGCGCTTCGAGCGCGCGGCGCGGCAGTTCCTCGACTTCGAACGCCGGCGCGACCCCGAGATCAGGCAGCGCCACGCCGAACTCAAGGGCGAATGGGTGTTTCCGGCACTCGACAACTTCAGGCTCGTGGGCAAGGCCGACCGGCTCGACGTGCGGCGCGACGGCACGCTCGAGATCATCGACTTCAAGACCGGGGGCGTGCCGGCCCCCGGCGACATGCGGGCCTTCGACGCCCCGCAGCTGCTGCTCGAGGCCGCGATGGCGCGGGCCGGGGTGTTCCCCGGGCTCGAGCCGCACGACAGCTCGACGCTCACCTACATCAAGATCGGCCTCGGGCCCGCCGCCTTCCAGGTGATGCCGTTCAAGCTGCCCAGGGGCATGGAGCTGATGGATGCGGTGGGCGAGATCGAGCGGCGCATGCAACGCCACGTCGATACGTTCCTGTTGCACCAGGTGCCGATGACGGCGCGCATCCGGCCCCGCGCCGAGGGCGGGCGCAAGTCCTACCCGGGTGATTACGACCATCTGGCGCGCACCGACGAATGGACCCTCACCGCGGGAGTGGACGATCCATGACACGGCAGCTCCTGAAGCCGATGCCGGAACAGATCGTCACCCGGCAGCGCGACGCCTCGGACCCCGGGCGCAGCGTGTGGGTGACGGCCAATGCCGGCTCGGGCAAGACCTATGTGCTCACCGCACGCGTGCTGCGGCTGCTGCTCAACGGGGCGCGGCCCGAGGAAATCCTCTGCCTCACCTACACCAAGGCGGCGGCAGCCGAGATGCGCGGCCGCGTCGCCGAACGGCTGGGGCGCTGGGCGCTGGCGAGCGAGGACGAGCTTCGGGCCGACCTCACGAGCCTCAGCGGCGCAGCGCCGACGCGCGAGATGGAGGTGCGCGCCCGCGCGCTCTTCGCCCATGCGCTCGAAGCGCCGGGCGGGCTGCGCATCCAGACCATCCATGCCTTCTGCGAAAGCGTGCTGCACCGGTTCCCGCGCGAGGCGGGAGTGCCGTTCGACTTCTCGGTGCTCGAGGAGCACCAGCGCGACCTGATGCTGACCGAGGCGCGCGAGAGCGTGATCGCGGCCGGCCTGCGCGGCAGCCCCGAGTCCGGGGCGGTCGAGACGCTGTTCGGGCTGCTGAGCGACTTCTCGATCGAGCAGGCGATCATCGAGGCGCTGAACCAGCAGCGTTCGCTGCGCCGCGTGCTGACCGACCCGGCCCGGGCCAAGCGCGAGCTGCGCCAGCTGGTGGGCAATGTCGGCAGCATCGAGGAGGTGCTGGACGAACTCGCTTCAGGCTACACGCTGGACCAGGCCGACCACGCGGCGATCTTCGCGCTCGCCGTGCCGGAGCCCGGCGGCACCGGCTTCGTCGACAGGCTCGCCGAGATCGATCCGTCGCGGCCCAGCGCCGAGGACCTGATCGACACGTTCCTCACCCAGGCCGACCGGACGCTGCGCAAGACGCTGCTGAAGCGGGCGACGGCGCTCGTCATCCCCGAGATCGCGGCCCGGCTGCAGGCCGAGGGCGAGCGGGTGGAACGGCTCTACCGCAAGCTCGTCAGCGCCGAGCTGATCGCGCGCAGCGACGCCATGCTCGACGTGGTGGCGGCGATCTCGGCGCACTACGAGAAGGCCAAGCGCGCCCGCTCGCTGCTGGACTTCGACGACCTGATCGAGAAGCTCGCGGACCTGCTGCGCGACGAGGCGCAGGGCACCTGGGTGCGCTACAAGCTCGATGCCGGGCTGAGCCACATCCTCGTCGACGAGGGCCAGGACACCAACCCGCTGCAGTGGCAGGTGGTCGGCGCGCTGATCGACGACTTCTTCTTCGGCGAGAGCGCCGCCGACCGGCTGCGCACGCTGTTCGCGGTGGGCGACCAGAAGCAGTCGATCTTCTCGTTCCAGGGGGCAGACCCGGCCGTGTTCGTCGATGCCGGCCGGCAGTATGCCTTCAGCGCCAAGGCGGCCGATTTCGAGATCACGCACGTGCCGCTGCGCCACAGCTTCCGCACGCTGCCCAATATCCTCAACGCGGTGGACGAGGTGTTCAGGCGCCCCGACCTTCGGGAAGGAGCGCTGGAAGAGTCCGGGGTGTTGCACGACACCGCGCGCTCCGAAGGCGGCGGCATCGTCACGCTGTGGCCGCCGATCCAGGACGTGGCCGAGGAGACCGATCCCGACAACTGGCCCACCGAGCCGCCGCAGATCCAGAGCCAGAGTGCGCAGCGGCAGGTGGCGGAGCGGATCGCGCGGCAGATCCGCGAGTGGATCGACACGCGGCGGCCGCTCGGACCACGCGGCCGGCCCGTGAAGGCCGACGACGTGCTGATCCTCGTGCAGGTGCGCAGCGTGCTCTTCCACGAGATCATCCGCGCGCTGATCCGGGCGGGCGTGCCGACGCCGGGCGCCGACCGGCTGGCGGTCACCACCCATATCGGGGTCCTCGACATGATGGCGCTGGGCGACGTGCTCAGCAATCCCGCCGACGACCTGCAGCTGGCGGCGCTCCTGCGCTCGCCGTTGTTCGACGTGAGCGAGGAGGACCTCCTGGCGGTGGCGCGGCCGCGCGGCGAGAACCAGCGCCTCTACTGGGCCCTGCGGGACTCCGACCGGGCGCCGGTGCGGGCCGCATTCGCCCAGCTCGAGAGCTGGCGCAACAAGCTCGATTTCGAACGGCCGTTCAACTTCTATGCCGACGTGCTCTATGCCGGGGGCGGCCTCAAGCGCATGCGCGGCCGCTTCGGCAGCGAGATCGACGACGTGATGGCCGAGTTCCTCGACCTGGCGCTCGAGCACGAGCAGGCGTCGCAGCCCTCGCTGCTGGGCTTCCTCGCGGAACTGCGCTCGCGCGAAGTGATCATCAAGCGCGAGCTGGCCGAGGGCGGGGCCGGGGTCCGGGTGATGACGGTGCACGGAGCCAAGGGGCTCGAGGCGCCGATCGTGATCCTCGCCGATGCCGCCACCACCGAGCGCGGCCGCGACCGGCGCTGCATCTACATGCGCACCAAGCCGCCGCTCTTCATCCACGCCTCGTCCGCCGCCACCCATGTCGATGCGACGCGCGACTTCAAGGACGATGCGGATGCCGACCAGCAGGCGGAATACTGGCGCAAGCTCTATGTGGCGATGACCCGGGCCGAGGACGAGCTCTACGTCACCGGTTACCTCACGAGGATGGGGAAGGCCGACGGCAGCTGGTACGAAGCGATCGAGCAGGCGTTGCAGCCGCTCGGCGCGCCGGTGCTGGACGCCGACGGCAAGCCCGTCGCCCTCGTCTATCCGCGCGAAAGGCCGCAATCGGCGCCGGCCACCGCGGCGGCGCAGCTGTCGTTCGACATGACCGCGCCGCTGGTGCTGCCCGCGCTGCCCGAGCACAGGCTGCGCCAGATCGTGCGTCCCTCTGCGGTGGATGCACCCGCTGACCCGGAGCGGGCTCTCGCCACCCGGCTCGAGCAGAGCCTCGATCCGGAGACGGCGCGCCAGCAGGGCACGGCGCTGCACGCGCTGCTGCAGCACCTGTCGCGGGTGCCGGCGGCGCAGCAGGCGGCAGTTGCGGCGCGCGCCCTCGAGACCCTTCTCCCCGCAGCGCCCGAGCGGCACGCGGCGTTGGCCGCCAGGGCCGTGTCGATCCTGTCGCGACCCGACCTCGCCCACATCTTCGGGCCCAACAGCCGGGCGGAAGTGCCGTTCCTCGCCGATGCCCTGCGCAACGGGCAGCCGGTGACGCTGGCCGGGCGCATCGACCGGCTGGTCGAAACGGACGACGAAATCCTGCTCGTCGACTTCAAGTCCGATGCCAGCCCGGCCCTGGAACCGGAAGGCGTTCCGAACGCTTACAAGAGGCAGCTCGCGCTCTATGCGCTTGTTGCAGGCCAGCTCTTCCCCGGCCGCGTCATCAGCGGGGCCATTCTCTGGACCAGCTTGGAATCGCTGGTAAAACTGCCGCCGGCCGTGCTGGCGGATGCCGCCGGGGGATTCACTGTCCGGTGACCCCCGTTGAACGGGTGCTGGACTCTCCCTAGCTTTTGGATCAAACAGACCACCGCTTTCAACCAAAAGGCAAATTCCAATGACAACCCACGTTTCCGACGCCACTTTTGGGGAGGAAGTCCTGTCCTCGAAAGAGCCGGTGCTCGTAGACTTCTGGGCCGAGTGGTGTGGCCCGTGTCGCGCCATTTCCCCCGTCCTCGAAGAGCTGTCGACCGAGCTCCAGGGCAAGGTGAAGATCGTCAAGCTGAACGTCGATGAGAACCCGAACACCACCGTCAAGTACGGCGTGCGGTCGATCCCGACGATGATCCTGTTCAAGGGTGGCGAAGCCGCCGACATGAAGATCGGCGCCGGCACCCCGAAGGCCGGGCTCGCCAAGTGGCTCGAGAGCCACGCGGCCTGAGGCGCGGGCATTCGCCAGACTGAGTTGCAGAAGCGGGGGCCGCGCCCCCCCCCC
>JAEYZJ010000083.1 GCA_023430705.1 Pseudomonadota bacterium
TCCGAGCGCCAGTTGGCGTCGATGAGGCCGGACTTTTCGGCAATGGCGTTGATGTCGCCCTCGAGCGCCAGCGTCACCACGTCGGCCCCGAGCCCGTCGATCACGGCCTGGGCCTGCTTGCCCGAACCGCCATGGCTCTGCTCGATGGTGACCCTCCTGCCGGTGGTCTCCTGCCAGTGCCTGGCGAAGGCTTCGTTGAAGGCGGCGTAGAGCTCGCGGGTCGGATCGTACGACACGTTGAGCAAGGTATCCTGGGCGCGGACGGTGACGGCACCGGAGAAGGCGAGCGCCGTGACAAGCCCGCCGAGCGCGAGAATTCTGGCCGTTTTCTTCATCATGTCCTCCTGGTGAAGAGCAACTACGGTAACTCTACCGTGTTAGTCGGCATTCGCAAGGAAGCGTCGAACCATGGCCAGGCGAAGAAGCGGAAAAGGTTTCTTCGAGAAGGCTACCAGCAGCATTGCCGTTGCGCAAACCGCATTTGCGTGCCTGTGGATGAGCATGTCTTTGCTCTATCGGCGGAGCCGGCGCCGCGCTCCCGGGCTGGCGCCATTAACGTTTCCCGGCCCGGTAGGTTGCGTCGGGGCCCGGATTCGGGGCCCCGCCGGGGCTCCGCAGCAGGTTCGGACGCGGCCACACGCGCCTTGCGCCGCACCCGCTGCCGACGCGCCGGGCCTCTTGCGCGATACCGATAAACATGCGACCAGATTCGAGCGAAAACCTTTTCCCAGATCGCCGACCGGCCACTCGAACGTTGGCGGCAAGAAAATGGGGAAAAGCTTTTCTCCGCCTCCCGGGAGGAGCCCGCATGTGCGGGTCCGGAGGTGGACACAGAGGGAGGACTATCCATGAGAATGCCAAGCCTTCGGCAGGCCGCGCTGGCCGTTGCCATGTCGGCCACCCTTGCCGTGCCCGGCCCGGCCGTGGCGGAGACGCTCAGCATCTGGGCGCGCGCTTCGAGCTCGAACGCGGCGCAGCACATGATCGACCTGTGGAACGCGAGCCACGACGACAAGATCGAGCTGACCACCATCCCGGACAACCAGATGGTCACCAAGCTCGCTACGAGCGTGCAGGCCGGCGACGTGCCCGACCTGATCTCGTTCGACCTGATCTTCATGCCGGACTTCATGAAAGCCGGCTTCCTGACCGACCTGACCGAGATGCTGGGCGCCGACCCCAACCAGTCCAAGGTCGCCCAGGCCTTCCGCGACCTCGCCACCTACGAGGGCAAGCTCTACGGGACCGGCTTCACCCCCGACGTGTCGATCCTGCTCTACAACAAGGACCTGTTCGCAAAGGCCGGCCTCGATCCCGAAAGCCCGCCCAGGACGATCGGCCAGCTGCAGGAGTACGCAAGGACCATCAAGGAGAAGGTGCCCGGCGCCTACGGCTATTATTTCTCGGGCTCGTGCGGCGGCTGCAACATCTTCACCCAGGCGCCGATGATGTGGGGTTCGGGCGCGACGCTCCTGCCTACCTCGGGCGACGCCCCTGCCCTCGAGGGCCCGGGCGTGGTCGAGGTGCTGACCATGCTCAAGGACATGTGGGAAGCGGGCATCATCCCCGAGAGCGCCGAAGCCGACACCGGGGCCAACTTCTTTTCCACCTTCGAGACCGGCACGATCGGCATGCAGGGTTCGGGCGGCTTCGCCATCTCGGCCCTCAAGGCCAACCACCCCGACATGAACTTCGGCATCGCGCCGCTGCCCGGCCTCGAGGAGGGCCAGGCCTCGAGCTTCGTCGGCGGCGACGTGATCGCCATCCCCACGGGCGCCAAGAACGCCGAGCTCGCCAAGCAGTTCATCGCCTGGCAGCTGACCGACGAAGCCCAGCTCGAGGGCCTCGCCAAGAACCTGATCCTGCCCTCGCGCACCGACCTTGCCGACAACAAGTACTTCCAGGACGAGCCGCGCTACATCGTCACCGCCCAGGCCGTCGGCATCGGGCAGACACCCTACGCCTTCCACTTCAACGACATGGTCAACGCCGACCAGTCGCCCTGGCTCACCATGATCCAGACCGCCGTGTTCGACGGTGACGTCGAAGGTGCGATCGAGGCTGCGCGCGAGGCGATGCGCGCCATAGCCGCCGAGTAAGCCCTCCCGGGCCCAGGTCCGCGGCAGCTCGCTGCCGCGGGCCGACCTCATTGCCATCTACCAAGGAGTGGAAGCGTGGTTCGGGCGCTTCGGAAGAGCGAAGGCTTCCTCTACGTGCTGCCGGCGCTGGCCTTTGTCGGCCTCTTCGTCATCTGGCCGCTGATCCAGCTGATCCAGCTGTCGCTCACCGACACGTCGCTGCTGGGCGGCGGCAAGTATGTCGGCCTCGACAACTACATCAAGGCCTTCGAGGACAAGGCGTTCTGGCGGGCGCTGTGGTTCACGGTGCGCTACACCGTGTTCATCACCCCGCTGCTGATGGGGCTGGGCTTCGCGCTGGCGCTGCTGACCGCGCCGAACCGCCCGCTGCGCCAGATCACGCGCGGCATCATCTTCCTGCCCGTCGTCATCGGCATAGGGTCGTCGAGCCTGCTCTGGTTCTGGCTCTTCGACCAGCAGGTGGGCCTGTTCAACAAGCTGCTCGTCGACATCGGCATCCTGAGCGAGCCGACCGTGTGGTTCACCAAGGTCGACATGGCGCTCACGGCCGTCATCATCTCGATCACCTGGAAGGTCATCGGATTCGGCATGCTGCTCTTCGTCGCCGGCATCCAGTCGATCAACGGCGAGATCGGCGAGGCCGCCCTCATCGACGGCGGCAACTACTGGCAGCGCGTCTGGTACATCCTGCTGCCGCTGAGCCTGCGCGTCATCCTGCTGACAACGCTGATCTCGGTGATCGGCTCGATGCTGGCCTTCGAGCAGTTCTACATCATGACCGGCGGCAACCCGCGCGGGCAGACCTTCACCTCGGTCTACTGGATCTACCAGAACAGCTTCATCAGCTTCAAACTCGGCTATGGCGCCGCGCTCTCGATCATCCTGACGCTGATCATCCTGCTGTTCTCGTCCATCCAGGTCTTCCTCAGCAACCGGAGTCCTTCGACATGACCGCCATTGCCGAAGGCACGGTCCGCCCTGCCGCTGCCGAACACGTCTCGCGCGCCGCCGGCGAAAGCCGCCCGGTCGGCTACCTCGTGGGCGCCATCTGCGTCGCCGTCTCCACCATCATGCTGGCGCCGCTGGTGCTGAGCTTTTTCGCGTCGATCAAGGCGCCGGACGAGGCGAGGGCCTCGCCCCCGACCTACCTGCCGCACAGCTTCAGCCTCGACAGCTACCTGAAGGTCTTCGAGTACCAGGCGGGGCTGTGGACCTATGTCGGCAACTCGCTGCTGGTGGCGGCGCTGACCATCGTCATCTGCCTCGCCCTGGCGGTGCCGGCCGGCTACGGCCTCGCCCGCTTCCGCATGCCGTTCAAGGAAGTGTGGTTCCTGATCCTGCTCGCCCCGCTGATGATCCCCTACCAGGCGCTCCTCACCCCGCTCTACCTGACCTTTTCCAAGATCGGGCTCGCCAACAGCCACCTCGGCCTCGCCATGGTGCACACCATCCTGCAGCTGCCCTTCTCGGTCTACCTGATGCGCAACTCCTTCGAGTCGGTCCCGCGCGAACTCGAAGAGGCCGCCAGGGTCGACGGCTCGACCTCATGGCAGACGCTGCGCTCGATCTTCCTGCCGCTGGCGGTGCCGGGCATCGTCACCGTCGGGCTCTTCGCCTTCATCGCCAGCTGGAACGAGTTCCTGTCGGCCCTGATCTTCATGAACAAGGAGACGAGCTTCACCGTGCCGATCATGCTGGTGAGCGTGCGCACCGGCCGTCTCGGCTCGGTCGACTGGGGGGCGCTGCAGGCTGGCGTGATCCTCTCGATCCTGCCCTGCGTGCTGATTTACCTGCTGCTGCAGAAATACTACGTCGCGGGCTTCCTCAACGGAGCCGTGAAGTAGACAGCCATGAGCGACGAGCGCGCCACAGACCGAAGCGGCCGGCACGGCCCCACTATCCGCGACGTGGCGCGGATCGCGGGAGTATCGATCGGCACGGCGTCCAAGGCGCTGAACCAGAGCGGCCGGCTGAAGCAGGAGACCCGCGACAAGGTGCGCGGCGTGGCGCGCGACATCGGCTACCGCCCCAACGACATGGCCCAGAGCCTGCACCGCTCGCGCTCGATGACGGTGGGGATCATCTCGACCGACAGCTTCGGCCGCTTCACCCTGCCCATCTTCCAGGCGCTCGAGGAGCAGTTCGCCGACCAGGGCATCGCGATCTTCATGTGCAACGCCACCGACGACCCCGAGCGCGAGCGGCAGCACCTCGACCAGCTGCTGGGCAAGCGCATCGACGGGCTCGTCGTCACCGCCCGCCGCGCCGACAAGCGCCCGCCGGTCGGCCCGCTGCCGCCCGGCCTGCCGGTGATCTACGTCTTCACCCAGACCGACGACGACAGCGCCGTGTCGCTGGTGCCCGATGACGAGGGTGGCGCCCGGATCGGGGTGAAGCACCTCGCCGACATCGGCTGCCGGCGCATCGCCCATGTCACGGGCCCCCTGCACTTCGAAGCGGTGCAGCTGCGCCATCGCGGCTACCTCGCCGCCCTCGCCGAAGCCGGGCTGGCCGCCGATCCGGCCCAGTACCTGCCGGGCGCCTGGTCGGAAGCCTGGGGCCGCGACGCCGTGGCCCAGCTGTTCGACGGCCAGTCCGCCCCGCCGGACGGCTTCTTCTGCGGCAACGACCAGATCGCCCGCGGCGTCGTCGAGGCGCTGCGCGAGCGCGGCATCGACGTGCCGCGCGAGGTCGCGGTCGTCGGCTTCGACAACTGGAACGTCATGACCGAGGGCGCCCGCCCCCCGCTCACCAGCGTCGACATGAACCTCACCGCCCTCGGCCACGAGGCGGGAAAGCTGCTGATCGAGATGATCGGCGGCGAAAAGATCCGCGGCATCCGCCGCCTGCCCTGCACGCTGGTCGTCCGCGAGTCGACCCGCCGCTAGCCGAGAACGCCCCGCCGCTTGCTCGGCGGCCGGGGCCAAGAGGGAGTTGCAATGAGCCAGTACCACCCCGTCCGCTTCGTCGACGTCCGCCTCGAGGGCGATTTCTGGAAGGAACGGCTCGACACCGTCCTCGCCCGCACCATCCCCAGCCAGCACAAGAAGCTCGGCGAGTATGGCCTGCTGGAATCGCTGAAGCTCCCCGACCCGCCGCCGCCGCTGCGCTTCCCGCGCCACGCCAACGGCTTCACCGTGCAGGTGTTCTGGGATTCCGACATCGGCAAGTGGATCGAGGCCGCCGCCTACGCGCTGAGCCACAAGCGCGACGCGGAGATCGAAGCGAGGATCGAGGCGATCATCGACGACTTCGAGAAGGCCCAGGCGCCCGACGGCTACCTCAACTGCTGGTATCTCGGCCGCGAGCCGGAAAAGCGCTGGAGCAACCTGCGCGACAACCACGAGCTCTACAATGCCGGCCACATGCTCGAGGGCGCCATCGCGTACTACGAAACCACCGGCCGCCGCCGCTGGCTCGACGTGATGGAGCGCTATGTCGAGCACATCCGCCAGACCTTCGGCACCGGTCCCGGGCAGAAGCGCGGCTATGACGGGCACGAGGAGATCGAACTCGCGCTGGTCAAGCTCTACCACCTCACCAAGGACCGGAAACACCTCGACCTCGCCGCCTACTTCATCAACGAGCGCGGCCGGCAGAACCCGCATTTCTTCGACGTCGAGCGCGTGGAGCGGGAGAAGAAGGGCTGGGAGACCCAGCGCTACGCCCACGGCAACTACGAATACAGCCAGTCGCACCGGCCGGTGCGTGAACAGGACAAGGTCGTCGGCCACGCGGTGCGCGCCATGTACCTCTACACGGCCATGGCCGACCTTGCCGTCGAGCTCGCCGATCCCGCGCTGAAAGAGGCGTGCGAGAAGCTGTGGAACGACGTGATGGTCACCAAGATGTACATCACCGCCGGGCTCGGCCCCTCGGCGCACAACGAGGGCTTCACCTACGACTACGACCTGCCCAACCAGACCGCCTATGCCGAGACCTGCGCCTCGGTGGCGCTGATCTTCTGGGCCCAGCGCATGCTGCACTTCGACCTCGACGGCAAGTATGCCGACGTGCTCGAGACGGCGCTCTACAACGGCGCGCTGGCCGGGCTGAGCCGCGACGGCGAGCACTATTTCTACATGAACCCGCTCGAAAGCAACGGCACCCCGTCGCGCTGGGACTGGCACACCTGCCCGTGCTGCACGATGAACGTCTCGCGCCTCGTCGCCTCGGTCGGCGGCTACTTCGTCTCGACCGCTCCGGACGGCATCGCCTTCCACCTCTATGGCGGCATCTCCTCGACCCTCGACGTGGGCGGCACCCGGGTCGCGATCCGGGAAGTGTCGAACTATCCCTGGTCGGGCGACGTCGAGATCGCCATCGACCCCGAGAGCGAGGGGGCCTTCGACGTCAAGCTGCGCATCCCGGGCTGGTGCCAGGGCGCAAGCGTGAAGGTGAACGGCGAGGCCGTCCCCCTCGCCCCGGTCAACGGCTATGTCACCATCAACCGCACCTGGAAGCAGGGCGACCGGATCACGCTCGACCTGCCCATGCCGGCCGAGCGCGTCTATGCCCATCCGGCGGTCGTCATGGATGCGGGCCGGGTCGCGCTCAAGCGCGGTCCCCTCGTCTACTGCCTCGAGGAAGCCGACAACCGGGGCGGCACCGTGCAGCGGCTGAAGCTGCCGCGCGCCAGCCAGCTGGAGCCGGTACGCGCCGAACTCTTCGACGGCATCATCCAGCTCAGGGCCAGCGGCACGGCGATCGACGAGGCCGAGTGGCAGACGCTCTATCGCACGCGCCCGCCGCGCGAGGCCCCGGTGACGCTGACCGCGCTGCCCTATTACCTGTGGGCCAATCGCGGGCAGGGATCGATGGTGGTCTGGATTCCCGAGGCCTAGGCTTGGGCCCGGGTCGGCGTGCGGGCTGCAAGATGCAAGATGCGTCCCCGGGCCTGGCCCGGGGATGACGGAGGATCGACTTGCTGCGGGCGCGATGTCGCCCGGGGCTGCGTTACTCCGCGGCGGCCTGCTGGCCGAACTGCTCCTCGAGCAGGGCCCGTTCGTAAGCGAGGCGGGAACTGGCGCGCTGCGGGGTCTCGAAGTCCTCGTCGACGGCACGGGCGAACAGCTTTTCGCGCTCTTCCTCGGTGGACATGAAGAACGGATAGCGCCGCAGCGTCGCCGGGAGCTTGGTGTTCACATAGGCGCCGAACAGCGTCACCGGGAACTTGAGGCCCGGATAGACCCGGACGTCGGACATCTCCTCGGACCCGAACACGCGCCGGTAGAACGCGGTGTGCTCGGGCCGCACCAGCGCGAGGCAGGCGTCGGCCTTGAAGAAGACCGAGGCCATGACCGCGATCCGCAGGGTGAGGAAGGGCAGCGCCGGGTAGGCCAGTGAGGCTTCGTAGTCGGCGGTGAATCGCGACGGATCGATGAAGGTCTCGCCCCGATCGAGCAGCGGCTGCAGCACATCGGGGCAGCTCTTCATGCTCGGACCGAAAGGATATCGCGCAGAGACGTGATGAAGCCGGATCGAACTGACCAGTTCCCCGTCGATATGGACGCCAAAGCTCATGCCGTTCGGTGTCGTTTCCAGGTCGTCGACAACTACACCGGCATCGTTGAACGGCACGGATTCTTCGCGGCGGTAAGCTTCATAACGTAGACGGTAGACAGGATTATCCGTTACATCCATACGGACCCGGGAGTACTCGACGCGGTCCAATATATCCATCAATGTTCCGGCGAAGCGGGAAACGGGGGCAGCTGACTCTGCTGCCGAAGCTTCAACGTCCGAACGCATAGGTAACTCCGCAATTTGATGCGAAGTTTAACCTTTTATTAGTCCTAATAAAATCATCAAATGCCGCAAGGTTGAGCCGCGCCCGACGCATGAGCGCGGCAAGCTCGCGCCGCCCCGGAGTTTCCGCGGCACCCGCGGCTATTTACGCGACATTAACCATGCTTGCGATTTGCCGTGCCCATCGCAAGGACCCTACTTTCGTCGGAGCGCGCCGCCATGCGCGCGATGAGTTCGGCAACCTCGCGCCGCGGCAGCGGCACGCCGAACAGGTAGCCCTGGATCTGGTCGACCTTGGAGTGCTCGGCGATCAGGTTGAGCTGCTCCTCGGTCTCGACGCCCTCGACGGTGACCGTCAGGTTGATGTCCTTGCCCAGCTGCGCGACGTTGCTGAGCAGCTTGAGCGAGCGCGGATTGGCCGCGATGTCCATGACGAACGAACGGTCGATCTTGAGCTTGGAGAAGGGCAGCGCCTGCAGGTAGCTCAGCGACGAATAGCCGGTACCGA